>JAQBYJ010000098.1 GCA_027622555.1 Verrucomicrobiota bacterium | reverse complement strand
AAATACAGGCCAATTGTATGTAGTGTAATTGAACTCGATTTTAGGACAAAAACTAAAAAACGCGGCGCTGCGCTTCAAGCGAAGGCTGGTGGAGCCAGACGGGATCGAACCGACGACCTCTTGCATGCCATGCAAGCGCTCTTCCAACTGAGCTATGGCCCCCAAAGTAAGTGAAGGAAAAAAGTCAGGAATCCTCAGTAGGTCAACTGCAATTTTCCTGAAATTGGTAGGGCTCGATCGCCGAGCGAGCTGTCCTGGAATCGGCTGTTTACGGCGAAACGCCCTACCTGAATCAGCGGATACTTTTAATAAAAATATCCTGGCTGTCGAAGCTGCTACCTTTTTATCAGACGGCGGGTGATAATCCAAAGAATCGGTGGGATCGCAGCGCTTAAAGCAATTGCCAGAATTGGGTATTCCATTCCGGTTGACCCAATGTAGGCGAAGACAAATCCGAGTGGGATAGAGCCGCAGGCAAGGGCGAGAACGAATTTACCAATTGGCATTCGGGTGAGGCCAGCCATGCAGGCAACAACTTCAGGTAGCAACGGCATCCAACGGGAGAGGACCACGATCCATCCACCGGTGTTTGCGAACAGTTTGATACCTTTATAGTAGTCTGTTTCGCCTAGTAATTTTTTGGCAGCCTTGGGACCCAGTAGACGGCAAATAGCATAGGCGACGAGTCCGGCCAAAATGGAACCCATTGCGGAAATCAATCCCCCGAGGATTGCACCGTAGACATAGCCAAGAGCTGACATCACTGCAGTTCCGGGAATAGGAAGAACGAAATCAAGTAGGAGTAGTGCAACGCCTGCGGCCCAGGCCCATTTTTCAAATTTGCTTAACCAATTTATTGCTCCTTCTGTCGAAAATGTAGCACCCATAGCTTCTCCCCAAATCAGGAATGGGATGGTAAATAGAAGTGCCAGACTGAGGAATATCCAGAGAAGTCTCATCTTGATGGTTAGTTACTAGGAATTGTGCAAATGAAGGCGAATTGTTTTCCGATAAAATATAATGAGGCGTTTGGCATTATTTGAACTGTCTGTGTGTTTCTTGGTTTAAAGTTTCTCAGATTTAAGCTAACGATTATCCCTATGGCAAAACCGATTCCGGAACCTATTGACCCTGAAAAATTAGCGCAGTTGGCTCAAGCTACCATGCAATCGGCCAAATTTCCCTGTTTGGCCTCTATGGACGGAGACCAAGCTCGCTTGAGACCCATATCTCCGGTTCGTGTGGATGGGTTTACCGTCTATGTGGCCAACCTGAAGCAGTATCACAAAACAGGTGAACTTGAAAAAAATCCCAAGGTTGAGTTATGCTACCTGGATAGTAATCACAATCAGGTGCGGATTACCGGCGTTACCGAAGTGCTGACAGATGATTCGGTACTTCAGGAAATCTGGGACAGCAATCCTTTGTTACGCTCCTATTTGGGTAAGCGGGATAATCCTAATTTAATCGTCTACAAAATTGTGCCGAATCAAGTGCGCTACATGCGCGAATGGGCCCTCGAGTATTACGATATAGAAATCAGTTAAATCTTTTCTGGAATCAGTGAGGCACCTGCTGAAATGAAAACTGGTTTATTAGCCGTTCACTTAGTACAGGTTTTAGAGGTTTGATTACCGCAATATCCTCTGTGAGCTCGGTAAAGAATTCTGATTTTAAGCCATCGTCCCAGCGGGCGTTTTGACGAAGTTCGACTAATTCACAGCGCAAGCTAAGGCATTCGGCTTTGAAAGCTGAGGCGATGGGGTTCTCCTTTATTTTTTTACTAAGTCGTCGTTGGTCCGACTGTGGCGAAGGACAATCCATATTTTCGATAACACTTTCCATGCACGCGTTGGTGGCAAAGTTTATATCATTAGCCTTAAAAGCGGCCAAAACCTTCCAGGCGTCGTAAATCGGGTTCTTCAATTCGTATTTTGGAATCCGTGTTGCAAGTGTCAGATTCTTGGAGTTCCAGGATTCAAGATCTCGTCCAACCACTAGAAAGCGTTGGAGCGCATTAAGTGAAGTTAGTCGCTGAATCAGAAAATCCTGGAAAGGTGCTACATTTATTGGGATCTGTTTTAAATAGATGTAGAGTTGTCTTTCGATATCTGAGACGCGTCGCATGTAAGCGATCCCGAGCCAAAGATTGTGGAAGACCTTACGTGTATACTTACGGATTCGATCCTGCTCATGGTACCCGGATACAACGAGGTACTCAGTTACAAAATTCAGATAATGATCGGATACCGTTTGGAATGCTTGGACATCGCCCTTTGCGGCATTTCGGATTTGTTTTCGAAGATCCCCGCGGGAAGCAGAGTCAAGAAGATGAGATGTGCGGATAGATAACCAGCCCATGGATGAGTTAATGGGTTTTTGACGTTTTGAAGGCTACTCGTCGTCGTCTTTAATCCGACGATCAAGTTCTTCTCTGCAGTCATTCATAACTCTAAGCCAGATTTCACGGATATCGAACAAACGACCGATCGATTCCTTCTTGAAGGCATAGAGTTTTGGATTTTTTGCGGAATGAATTAAATCCAGAATACTTAAACTCTGGTTCAACGATTTAAGTGCTCTTTTCAGTTCACTTACAGTAAGGGCATAATCTGCCAAGTCTAGTGATTGTAGTGCCAGGAGTGACTCTAGCTTCCCTTGATTGATCGATTGAACTAAATCGAAGCAATACTTGGGGGATATTTCGTTTGTTTGTTCATTAAGCAAAGATTCCCAAAGGTGAAGAATAGAATTAAATAAACCCTGGACCGCGATATGCAGCGGATGCCGGTGAAGGGTATATGGATCCATGTCATTACTATCTTCTTCATCGTTGATAGCGTCGGCGAGCCAGTTGCTATCCTCGATGTCCTCATCGAAATTCATATCATTCATTGACCAATCGGTCGAGTCCCAGCCCATGATACGGGCGACTTCGTCAATACGATTGGCGTGCTCTGGTAAACTGTTGTATGTCCGAATGAATCGTTGACCTTCATTATCCTGTCTTTGGAGGAATAATTCCCAATCGAACTCGTTCCAGGCTAGCTCGCCTTTTTCCTCCCAGTCACCTTCTGAAAATTGATCGTAATCGAAATTTTTCATATAATTAACCTGTGGTAAACAGGTGCAGGTCTTATGACAAAACACCCTTGGCAAATTAATGCCTTAGGCAAGTTTAATTTATCATTTGATTCGGATATTAAAAGCTCTGCTGGAATGGATTAATTAAACTGGTTTTCTAAGCCTTTGATCCTAATAACTATACTTATGGGAGATATGGTAAATCATTTCACTGTTTTTTTTGAAGGTCGGGTTCAGGGCGTTGGCTTCCGGTTTTCTACCTATAACTTAGCCAAAGGCTTTGAAGTGGCGGGCTACGTTAAAAACCTGGTCGATGGGCGCGTCCAATTAGAATTGGAAGGGGATCGCGACGAGTGCTCAGCATTTATCAAGGCTTTGGGTGAGGAAATGGCCGGTTTCATTCGAGGGGCCAGTCAGACCGAAGATGCCAGGGAGCCTCAATTTAAAGGATTCACGATACGATAATCCGTGGATGGGCTCATTGATTCACATTAAAGATCTGAAGGTGGTTTTTTCTGATGGTTGGAAGAAAAACCGTTTAACCGCACTTGATGGCATCTCCCTGGAGGTGCAACCGGGCCAAGTCGTAGGTGTGTTGGGTAGTAATGGTTCGGGAAAGAGTACGCTACTCAAGGTCCTTTGTGGTTTGTTGGTTGATACGAAAGGAGAAATCGAAATAGCAGGACTCAGTCCCGCCGAAGCCGTTCGAAAGAATCTCATTGGCTATTTGCCTGAGCGACCGAGCTTTCCCGGGTTTCTAACCCCAGGAAAATTTCTTCAACAACTTGCACGTTTGAGCGGCTTTTCGAATGAGAAGGTAGAAAATCAGGTTAATAGTTGTCTGAATCGTTGTCAGTTAGATGACCAAAAAGAATTGCCTATTCGCAAGCTGTCGAAAGGAGCTCTCCAGCGATTGGCTTTAGCCCAGGCTCTCGTGCATGATCCTGAAGTTCTTCTTTTTGACGAACCCCTGGATGGATTAGATCCGCTGGCTAGAGAAAATGTTGTCTGTCAAATTCAAGAGCTGAAATCCGTTGGAAAAACATTACTAATTTCTACGCATTTTACAGAAGGTTTAGAAACACTTTGTGAAAAGGTGCTAATCCTGCACGAGGGTAAGCCCATCTTTTGTGGAGCTCCAGAATTCAAGGATGGATTGCAAGGATGGCTCTTGAAACATCTTAAGGAAGAAATGACTGCCAATGTTTAGTTCAATTGTTCGCATTCGTCTGCTGACGTTTGAGATACTCAAAGAAATCGTGCTGCACAACCGTTGGTTTCAATTGTGTCTGCTTGGGCTGATGATTTTTGTTTTGGGAGGGCGATTGCTAACTAGTCTACCGTTGGGAGAATCTGCACCCAAACTGCTTTTTGATTTTGGGTTGGGAGCAATCCTTCTGGTGTCCGGCTGTTTAGTCGTGATCCTTTTATGCTACCAACTGGATGATGAGTTGAGAAGTGGGACGGTTTACCATTATCTGGTTCGATCAGTTTCGCGTTGGGAATACTTAATAGGTAAAGCTATTGGAGGATGGCTTGCGGTAGTCACTTTGGTTTTAGCGGCAGACCTGTTGTTGATGATTCTGGTCAATCATAACGTGGGGGAAGTTCGTAATTCAGGCGGTGATATAATTGGCCCCGGTTCTTTAGCTTGGGTTCAAATTTTTCTTTTCCAAATGCTTCATCTTTTTGTGCTCAGTTCATTGACCCTGTTTATCGCCAGTCTTTCTGAATCATTTTTATTCAATGCCATCATAAGCCTCTTTATTTGGATGACCGGAATCCTTATATCCGGTTCGGGCAACTTGATTACTTCAGCTCAGGGCTTTCTGGAAATTTTGTTTCAAACGCTTCATTGGATGATACCCAGGTTTCAACCGGTGGGATTTTTTGACCTGATCTGGTACTCTGGAATTCAGAATTCGATGTACGTTTTAAAGGCTATCCTGGTAGCTCTTTTGTACAGTATACTTTTCATCTCTTTTGCCACCCAACGCTTTAATCGACGATCACTGTGAAAATGTTAACCCACAGTGTTCTTCTGCTAATCGCTCTTTTTGGAGTAAATCATTTGGCGTCGAGAATATTGCCGTCAGATAATTCCAATCATTCGCAGCGCCTGATCAGCGACTGGTATTGGGTTAAGGGTTATGAATCCTGGGTGAAAAAGGATAAAGAACGTGTTGTTGATAACTATGGATTTGCGACGGCACTTGATCCTGGAAACCTAAGCTATTGGCGCCTGGCGGCCCAAACGATTGCCTATGATTTTCCTGTGTGGGATATCGAAGGTTTGGCCATGACGGATGCGGCAGAAATGACAGCATTGCGAAAACAGTTGGGTGAGAAGGCCCTACTGTTTTTTACCAGATCAAAATCCTATTTTGAAAACGACTCTACCTGGTATCTCTCGGGGAGTTTCTTAGCCGAGCAGGCTTGTGCTGATTCTGAGAAGGCGCTTCAGTTTTTGGAAACTGCCATTAACTTACCTGACTTTTCCTATGCAGCAGGTGTAAACTATACTCGCTTGCTTATCGCCAATGGTCGATCGACTGATGCGCTCAAATTTTTAAAGGAATGGTATCCCGCTTTAATCGAAGGTTCATACAAGTTCCGTCGATCAGAAATCCATGATTGGATTCGCCAATTGGACTCAGAAAATATTCAACCCACTAACTCCCGATAATATGGTTTTGAAACCTTGGATACTTGCGGCGCGACCCAAGACATTGCCCGCCGCTATGGCTCCGGTTCTGGTTGGAACAGCGTTGGCTTATGATGCCGGTGGATTTCGTTTGGTGCCTGCGCTCATTTGTTTCCTGTTTGCACTTTTGATTCAAATAGCGACCAACTTTGCCAACGACTATTTTGACTTCAAAAAAGGGGCTGATACTGCGGATCGGGTTGGACCAACGCGTGCCGTTGCCGCTGGCCTCATAAAACCCGAAACCATGAAGCGAGTTACTGGCCTGACATTCGCGTTCGCATTTTGCATTGGGTTGGGACTGATTCCGTTTGGAGGTTGGTGGTTGTTGGCGGTAGGGGTGACCAGTGTTCTTTGTGGGTATGCTTATACCGCCGGCCCGTACCCATTGGCTTACATAGGTCTCGGAGATTTGTTTGTAATGATATTTTTTGGAATCATTGCAGTTTGTTGCACGTTTTTTGTGCAAACGGGTTATTTTTCAATGTCGTCATTTTTAGCAGCAACCGCGATTGGCGGATTAAGTACCAATTTGTTGGTGATCAATAATCTAAGAGACATCGATACCGATAAGTTGGTAAATAAGAGAACTCTGGCTACCCGGTTTGGAAGAACTTTTAGCATAGTGGAATATCACTTCTTTATGTTGTGGTCTCTTATCGCAATTGTGTGGATGGCGTTCCGTATGAACAACTCTTGGGTGCAGTTACCCATGCTCACCATACCCTTGATGGGTTATCTCTGGATTAGATTGGGGAAGGCTTGTTCCGGGGACGTATTTAATTCCTTGCTCGCCAAAACAGCTCTTCTCCTGGTGCTCTTTTCCGCAACTCTTTGTATCGGCTTGCTTCTATAAAAAAAAGCGACTCCCGAAAGAGTCGCTTTCAAAAATGGATTGATTGTCTTCTTAAGCCAGTTTGGCCTTCAACTCGTCCTTTTGAGTAATACCCACCATGGTTTCGGCTAACTCGCCGTTTTTGAAGATGAGTAAGGTTGGAATTGACCGAACGCCAAATTGGCCCGCGAGAGGACCGTTCTCGTCAACATCGACTTTAAAAATCTTGGTTGAATCGTCAACTTCATCCGCGAGCTCTTCAAGGATGGCTCCCATGGTTCTGCAAGGGCCGCACCACGGTGCCCAGAAATCGACCAGGGCATTGGGGGCTGCGGCGATCGCTTCGTTAAATGAATCGGTAGATAAGGCAGTTATTTTTTCGGACATAATTACAACTCTGAATAATATAATATACAAAAGGCAACTGAAACCAGCGCCAGACTGGCATCAAAAAACAAAGCACCCAAAGAGGTCCTATTATTGGTTGTCACGTGCATGGAAATCGGTCTATCCGGAAGCTTTGGATAAACGGGAACGGAAACCCCATGTCTCGAACCATCTCTAGGAATGGCAGCCCTTCCGGTTGACGGAGGAGGTATGCGACGCTCGACATTGGGTCCGGGCACTCGCGGTTCTTTTCGATGGCCTGATGGTGATTCCATGAAAAGTTTCTTTATTGAGGGGTGTTTTTATCGAGAATTTCTCTAAGTTCGATTGGCTCAATCGATTCCAAAGACTTACCTTTGCGATCCATGTCTTCGAAAGTCTTTATGACCGTCTCCGTCATCTTCTCATGAGTTTCCTTCGAGCCACCTACGATAGCAAATTTATCAGCAGATGTAATTCGCTTGTGTCCGTCTTGATTATCAAGACCTACGCCGAAGAGCATGGCTGCCTTTGGTTTTCTATTACCGTCCATTAGTTTCTGATACGAACAGAGTGTCCTCTTCGGTTTCAAGCTCAATTTCTGTAATTCCTTCGAAATAAATTTCCGAAAATGATTCATCCTGCCAAACGCTTACTTTTCGAAGGCGTGTGAGTTCAAGGCATGCCAGAAATGTGTATACGACAAAGGTCAAGGTGGTTTTCCCCTTGAATAACTCCGTCAATGCATGTCGACCGCTAGTGGACGTGATAGTTAAAATGAATTCCATCCGATCGGCAATAGTGTAGTTTTCATCATGAATTTCACCGACGACCAGCCGATCAGACAGGCGGCGAAGAACCTGATTGAATGCGCCCCAAAGTTGCATCTTGTCGGATTTTTTAAGTGGACGTGGACCTAGATCGCTTTGACGGCCCGTGACTTCCCGTGGAACAAGATTCTGCTGATGTTGAATTAAGAAACCGAGATCACCAGCTGCTTCTTTGAACTTCTTATACTCAAGTAATTGATGAACCAGCTCCCAGCGCGGATCATTGTCTTCTTCCTCGTCCGCAGCTGCCACCACCTGTTCGCTTTTTGGCAGGAGCATTCTGCTCTTAATCTCCATCAGTGAAGCCGCCATTACAAAAAACTCACCCGCCAATTCGAGATTGAGTTTCTCCATCTCGTAAATAACAGCCAGGTACTGTCGGGTAACTTTCTCTACGGGGATGTCGTAGATATCGATTTCTTGTTTACGAATCAGAAATAGCAGGAGGTCTAGTGGACCTTCAAACACTTCCAGTTTGATAGGGTGCGTTAGGTCTTTAAGTAGGGCGTCTTCCATGAAATAAAATTGATTAGAAAGAAACAAGTTCCATGCCTATACGGAAGGCCCAGTCGTCCTCACGGATTGCATTTTCGCGCAAGGTCAAACGATATTCGAGTTCCACGGAGCGGCCAAATTTTTGATAGATGGAGTAGTGTTGCTCGGCGAACTTGTTCAAAACTACGTCGTAACGAACCAGGACGCGGCCCCTGAAATTGTTATTTATCCGCGCACCAAATTCCAGCGAATGCTGATCCACGTCTAACAGTGGAAATGGATCTCCGGATTTAGGAAATAACGGTGAACCTAAATAACCAAACCCTTGGTTCAGTTTTGCCAGAGAGTTACGGTATTCCGCATACCAAATATCTCCGTCGCGCACGCGGATGCGTGAGTTCCATTCCCAGAGTTTGAGGTGCTCGGTTGAGAAACGCTGGAACATCCCAACCTCCAGCCAATGGGCAGGAGAGGCAGATATTTCTGAATAGACAAAACTGACATCGTCTTCGAAAGGTCCGTCAAAAAAATAGTCTGCAGCAAGGTTCCAGCTGACGAGCTGACGCGAGCCATAATCTTTCCGTCGGGTGAATAGTTCGTTTTTAACGCCCACACGAGCCAGGGTTTGTTCCTGTGCAAAAACACCATCTCGGCGGGTGGCCAGATCCCAGTTTGGGAGGTTCGTGTCCTGGGCATATAGGTAGCCGCTTCCTGATCCGGGACCATTGTCCTTATCGGTTCCATTGTGGCGAACTTGGACGTAGGGTTTTACTGCATGTTTTAGGCCATCAATTTTCCAGGTGCTGTTCTGGGTGTCCCAGGATCGATAATAATTTCCTTCAAGATTGAATCCAATATCGGTGATGGCTTGTGAAAAATTTTCTTCCTCAACCTTAACCAGTTCAAGAGGCAAAGATGCATACATAGCCGGGCTAAACTCTGGGTAGGCGAATCGGAATATATCTCCGTTTGCAGTCCTTGTAACTGCGGTAGGAACATCCTTGAGTTCGATTGCTCTTACGCCGCCAAATAGATTTAAGCTGGCACTCTCGCCAAGAGGTAACGTTTTCTGAATACGATAAAATCCATCGAGACTGGTATAGTTTTCGCCGACGCGGTTATCCGGCATATAAAAGGTATGACCTACTTGGGCCGCACTTAAGGATAGTTCATTATAGAAACCACCCCCAAGGTGTACCGGGTGAAGATCAAAGCGGACTTCCGGCAATTTTTCTTCGAAAACAAAGGCACGATCCGTTGCGCTGTTTGAAAATGGAAGATGGTTGCTGGAGTAAAAGTTATTGGGATCGGCACGAACAAAAGCGCTTATGGCCCAGTCTTGTTCCTGGAATCGGTACTCAAGGAAATTATCCGGTTGTTGGTTGTCATAGAATTCATCGTAGTGAAAGTCTCTTATCAGTTCTGGATCACTGGCGATGCTGTAAACACCTTGGATACGGTTTTTCTCATTCCAGTCTTTTTTAATAAATCCGTCTGCGAAATAGCGGTCCTTGGGAACTGATTCTCCGAATATGTCCAAGCCTCTTTCGCCGTTGTCATGAATCCATCCGGAAGATAAAAACCAGTCAGTCGATCCGGTTTCAGTTTCTTCAAGAAAACGAAAGGAGGGTCCGAATAATATTCCGCGTTTTGAATAGATATCCAAGTTGCCTCCAGCAAACCAGGTTTCATTGAGAGGAAACAAAATCTGGGCCTGGGCATACACGCCTAAATTGCCACGAGTTCCTAATTTGGTGTTTACTCGAAATGGTGCAATATCGGTTGGGATTTTTAAACTAGGCAAATACCAGATGGGCAACCCGAGAACCTCGAACAGCACTTTTTCACTATTCACGATTTCACCATCCTCAACCACGAACGTTTCAATGGTCATCCTTGGAGTAAATTTATCGGGTTCCCGGTAGTAGACTCTGGCGTTGTGCAGCTCAATCCGTTTGTTACTTCCTGTCGCTGTATCAGCCTCCGCATAAATCGGAGGTGAGCCGAAGCGCACGTTGAAGGCTTCGACTTCTTGTGTCTGGACATTTAACTTTAAGCGCTCTGCGAGAAAGCGATAACCTTCCTGACTGATTCGGATATTGCCCTCGGCATCGGCAGTGCCGGTTACCTGGTCGTAAACGATGCGATTGGCCATCAACATGAGGTCACCGTACGTCAGCGCCGCTTCTCCGGTAGCGATCATTTTTTTATTCACACTATCGAATTCAATGGGTTGATCCGACACCAATTGAAATTCCTGTGCAAAGAGCGACAGAAGAGGATTCATTAAAAGGCAGCAGGTCAGGGCGAAATACGATTTTTTACGCACGGGGCAGACATTTAGGATTGGGTGGTTACGGCTCAAGACATATTTCCGCGAAAGCTGAATTGTTGTTTCCGATCTCAGATTAGTACTCTGGTTTCGTCTACTATCTTGTGTATGAGCCAATTTGTGTCCTTATTTGAATGGACAGGTCCCCATAATATCATTTTGTGGTGGCGCTTTATCAAAGAATCTCACAACCAGGCAATTCGCGTGATCATATCGGAAAAGGAATTAAACTCATTACTCTCAGGCAGAAATAGTCATCCGCACACATTCCTTGGACTGCATCCTTGTGAATTCGAAGGTAAATCCGGGCTGGTAGCCAGGGCTTTTGTCCAGAATGCCGTGTCTTGCGAAATCGTGCATCTGGAGAAAAACCCCGAACAACGCTTCGTTCTTAAACAATTGGACGCGTCCGGATTCTTCGAAGGATTCATCCCACGTTTAAAGAAAACCTTTAAATACAGGGTTCGTGTCACCTATGCGAGTGGCGAAGTTCGGCAATTTTACGATCCTTATTCGTTCTTACCAACCTTAGGGGATCAGGACCTCTACCTGTTCTCGGAAGGTAATGATCTGAAAATTCACGACAAGATGGGGGGGCATTTGCGTGAGATCAATAATGTCAAAGGAGCCAGTTTTTCAGTGTGGGCACCGAATGCACGACGGGTTTCGGTCGTAGGAGACTTTAATCACTGGGATGGTCGATACCATGCCATGCGTAGTATGGGCTCCTCTGGTATCTGGGAGATTTTTATCCCTGGCCGCGAAGCAGGAACCAAATACAAATACGAGATTGTTACTCAAAAAGAGCACCTGCTTCTTAAAACCGATCCATACGGAGTATATTTCGAGCCTCCTCCGCACAATTGCACGATTCTTTATAATTTGGATAAATATGAGTGGAAGGATGCCAAGTGGATAGAAAGGCGTGCCAAAGCTGAGAAGGCGGAAGTTCAGCCCATTTCGATTTACGAAGTCCACATCGATTCTTGGAAAAAAGTGATTGAAGACGGAGGTCGACCCTTGAGTTACATAGAACTGGGCATGCAACTTGGCGATTACGTTAAGGAAATGGGGTTTACCCATGTCGAATTTATGCCACTGGCTGAACATCCTTTTATGGGGTCATGGGGATACCAGGTTACCGGTTTTTTTGCCCCCACTCATCGTTACGGTCCACCCGACGAGTTTCGGGAATTAGTGGATGTGCTTCATCAAAAAGGTATTGGGGTGATCATGGATTGGGTGCCTGCCCACTTTCCCAAAGACGCTTTTGCACTTGCCGAATTTGATGGTTCTCACCTGTACGAACATGCGGATCCGCGCCAGGGACACCACAAAGATTGGGGTACGCTCATCTTTAACTACGGACGCAATGAAGTAGTTCAGTTTCTTATGGGAAGCGCTTTGCTCTGGTTCGAACGCTATCACATCGACGGGTTACGGGTAGATGCAGTCGCTTCTATGCTCTACCTCGATTATTCACGGGAAGAAGGCGAATGGGTTCCAAATCAATACGGTGGTCGCGAGAATATTGAAGCCATTCACTTTTTGAGGAAAGTAAACTCCGTGGTGCACCGCGAATTCCCTGGTGCAATGATGATTGCCGAAGAATCTACCTCATTTGGCGGAGTGACCAAAGCACCTGAGAATGGAGGGCTCGGTTTCGACTTCAAATGGAATATGGGTTGGATGCACGACACCTTACTCTACTTTGGTAAGGACGCTCTTTTCCGAAAATGGCATCACGATAATCTTACCTTTGGTATGCTTTATCAATTTTCTGAGAATTTTGTCTCCGTGTTTTCTCATGATGAAGTCGTGCATGGAAAAGGCTCCATGATAACCAAGATGTCCGGTGAATCCATTTCGGAAAAATCGCAAACGCTGCGTTCTTTGTACGGTTATATGTGGGGCTATCCTGGCAAGAAATGTCTGTTTATGGGTACAGAATTTGGTCAATCTTCCGAATGGCGCTATGATGGCAGCCTCGATTGGCACCTCTGCCAATACGACGACCACGAAGGTATTCGTCTCTTGGTCAAAGACGCCAATCGACTTTACCTGGAAAATAAAGCCCTGTTTGAAAAAGACAACCATTCTGAGGCATTCCGCTGGATCAATTGCAGCGATGCTGAAAGCGGAGTGCTTTCATTTGCACGATTTGGCCACAATAAAGCTGATACCATTGTTGTGATTTGCCACTTCACTCCGGTTACAAGATCTTCTTACCGGATAGGTTTTCCGCATGCGGGGAAATGGAAAGAAATCCTCAACACTAACGCTTGGGAGTATGGCGGGTCTGGCGTTGGCAATTTAGGAGAAGTTCACTCCCAGTCGCTCCCTTTCGATGATTTACCAGATTCCGTTGAACTCACCTTACCTGGTCTTTCTACGCTGTGGTTCAAGTGGGATGGTGAGAGCTAATGCCTTTTATAAAAGCGCATCGCGGTAAAAAAAACGGTGAGGATCGATTATTATGCCTGCTGGGTTTTCTTTAGGACGTAGTCTCTGAGGATATCAATTCTTCAAACTCTGATATAAATGCATCGAGCACAATGTGGTGTGGTGCCAGATCTGTTGTCAGTCGAATCTTTAGGAAATTGCCGTCGTAAGCTGTAAGCATAAGGTAGGATGATTTTTCTTCGTAACCATTGTCGAAGGTATAACTAAAATAAAGGAATGGCCGGTCGCCGACCTGGATCCAATCATCCGTATCGACTCGGACTATTTTGTAGTAACCCTTTTTTTCGATGGCTGCGATTTGTTCTTTAGCCTCTTCGTATTGAAGGTGAACACCGTCAGAAAGAATCCCGTCCCCTATGCTTGCAAGCCCACCATCGAAGATCGATATATCCAGTTTAGTAAACTCATTTTCATACAAATAACCCACGCCGTACCCTGGGTGATCAGCTTCATATACTTCCATGTCTTTAAAAGGAATGCCTGCAATGGCCCTTGGGAATACCAGGTTCTTTTTTCCCTTTGGAATTTGAGTGACAATTAGTGGAGCTGGAGAAGGATCACTGAAGGTCTGATCTTTGGGCATAGTCGAGCAACCTGCCCAGAATAATAGGGCGCTGAGGAAGGTTACTGTTGAAAGGAACTTCATTCGGATTTGAGAGTAGGTAAAAGTATAGAGTCGAATACGGGGTAGAACGTTCAAAGAGGAACTGGAAAATTTCTCTATTAATATATAACGCACCAAACCCTCCATTTGTTGCTTTCTTCACTTGTTTTTTGAATAAAAAAACTTCAAGGGTCCATTTCACTGACTTCTAAGCAGGTCTATGCTTGATAGAATAGCTGTATTCAATGCGCCAATTCTTGTCGGCAAATCATAACAGGAAGGGGCTTCAAAAGTGAAGGTGCCTCGAATTTTTCGGGTCATGTGCAAATATATGGGTTCCGGCCAATGACCTGCCAGCTTCGGATCATCAACAACTGAGTCGAGGTCCGGGCTGATTACACCGCCCTGTGCTTTCATTTCGTCGATTTCATTACCAAAGTCTATTGGGCAAACCCTGCCAACGTTTTCAATAACGGTTCGTGACCAACCTGTTGTTAACTCGGTGGGTAAATCGTACAGATAAAATCCCTCGGACTCCCAGTCTTCGTGGACGGACAACGCAAGATCCCAGGGTTCGGACGATTCAATGTAGTCTGTATGGGCCTGAACTTCTTTGGTTTCCCTGGTTTTGTAATCACGGTTTAGATCTATTCCTTGATGATTTTCTCTTTGATTGAGTCTGAGGCCAGCTGGATTGAGCATTGGGAACAGTGTCCAATCAATGTCCTGGCTAAATTTTTCCGTTTCGAGCAGGTCAAGGATAGCTAAGGGTCCTGCGGGTTCGTCGCCATGCATGCCTGTGGAGATGTAGACTCGAAGAGAACCCGGCCTGGCTGATTTACGCCTGAAAATAGGTATGATGGTGCCAGCTTGTTCTACCAGGGGTTCGGTTGAAAAATCCTGGTAGTGAGCAGCTCGATTGAGTCGTTGCAGGGTTGCGCTTACATCGAGGGTTTCTCCTATGTATGACATAATTTAAAGTATGGAACTGAATGGTCAGACCTTTGATTGCCATCAATAGATAACCGTTGACTTTAAAGGTCTGTCTGAGAGGAAGTAGCTTTTTTATTCCAAGTTCAAAACCATAATTTTATGTCTCAGGTCCGCGTTCGCTTTGCGCCCAGTCCAACCGGTAGTTTTCATTTAGGTTCAGCACGAACAGCCTTATTTAATTGGTTATATGCCAGGCACACCGATGGCACTTTTATTCTTCGGGTAGAAGATACTGATCGGGAACGTAATACTCCGGAAGCACTGGATGTTTTGCTTAAGGGGATGCGGTGGCTCGGTCTTGATTGGGATGAAGGTCCCGAAGTAGGCGGCGATTATGGTCCTTATTTCCAAAGTCAGCGAGGGGCTATTTACAACGAATATATAGAAAAGCTTTTTGATGTCGGGCGTGCCTATGAGAAGGACAGCGCTGTCTTTTTTAAATTGGAAGGCGAACGATACACCGAGTACGACGAGTATAAGAAGGAGAACCTGGAAAAGGTTCGCGCCAAACCTCAGATTATCGAAGATGCGGTCCGCGGCCAGGTCGTTCGTGCTGAAGAACGGGATTTTGTTATTGTCCGCTCAAATGGTGAGCCGGTGTTTCACCTGGTGAATGTCGTCGACGATATTACTATGGGTATCACTCACATTATTCGTGGAGAAGATCACCTTTCCAACACCACCAAACACTGCGAACTCTTTCAGGCATTGGGTGCTCCTCTGCCAAAATTTGCTCATATCCCAATGATCTTGAGTAGTACAGGACCTGGGAAAATGAGTAAACGAGGCGACGGTGTGCACGTTGAAGACTATGAAAAAAACCACTTTCTTCCTCATGGATTGGTAAACTTTCTGGCACTCTTGGGGTGGAACGCCAAGGACGATCAAGAGCTCTTCAGCTTGGAAGAGCTAATTGAGCGTTTTGAACTTTCTGGAATTCAAAAAGGTAATGCACGTTTTGATGAAAAGAAATTAGCTCACATAAATACTGAGCAAATTCGTCGGCTTTCCTCGGAGCGCTTTATTGAATTGGCGTTGCCTGTGCTGCAAAAAGCCGGAGTGGATGTGAGTGATTCCGAATATACGTTCGCCGTGTTAAAGTTGAGTCAGGAAAAGACGCGCTCTCTGGTGGAACTTCCAGAATTCGTCGCCTACTTTTTTGATGACGCGTTTGGGTTTGATGAAACGGCTGGTGAGCGAATTTTTAAGAAGGGGGAACCTTTGGACCGTCTTGCAGAAGTGAAGCAGGCTTTGTCCGAGGTGGTAGATTGGAATGCTGAGTCGCTCGACCAAGCTTTCTTAGGTTTGGCAGTTTCACAGGGTCAGGAAAAACCGTTTGCCTGGTTTCCCATCACTCGTTTTGCCGTTTCGGGTGTGGCCGGTGGGCCTGATCTTATCCCGATGCTCGCAATGATGGGTAAGGACCGTGTGCTTGGTCGGATGGATCGGTTTCCTTCAAGGTATTCAGCCTGATTTACCTCAATATTTCAAACATTGCTGAAACAGATTTTGTGATGCTCCCAGCTTATTCTACTGGGAATTGACGCATTATTTCGCGAATCTTCAGCTTAAACTCGTCCTCTGAGAATTTGTTATTCTCGAGTTTATCAATCCAGCCGACCCAAAGGAGTTCGATGCTCAATGGATCAATTACACGAATGGTTAAGGTGCTTTGTTCTATGTAAGCTGCTCCAATGGGTCCTGTGCTCACACCGACACTGCTTCCTCCTCTCCGACTGTAGCTACCGGTACCGAGACCAATGGAGAACCCACCTTTTTCTCTTCCACCAGTAATTTCGGTTTCGATTGAGACTAGCATGTCTGCTTCTTCCAACGGACTTTGTTGGAAACCGCGACGGGCGAGTTCGATTTCAACTATTTCCTGAGTCCACAAAAGTTCTGCGGGATTCACTCCAGGAACGATTCGGGATCGTTCTTCGCCCACAAACGCAAAAGTGTTCCTTTCGGCAAAGTTTTCATTGTCTTTCTTGACCGTCTGAATGGTCGAGGTGGATTCGCATCCTACCGTGAGCATCGCTATGGATGTTAACAAAGCTAGCAGTAGATTCGAAAATAGGTGCGATTTCACTGAAATAAGTTTCATGGTTACGAGTGTGAGTGTCAATATGCCTGAGTAAACAGCTGTCCTTGTTAAACCCCAATTTAACAAAAAGTTTCGCTTCAGTTGTGGGCCTTCTGGTTGTTGACCTGTGGAGATAAAGTCCCACTATCCCAGGCTTTTATGAGCGAAGAAGAAGCAATTACTACGAATTTTATCCGCGATATCATCGACGAGGAACTAGCTGCCGGCAAACACGAGAAGATAGTCACACGCTTTCCTCCGGAGCCTAACGGGTACCTGCATATCGGTCATTCAAAGGCTATTCTGACCAATTATTCCATCGCGCAGGATTACGAAGGTAGATTTCACTTACGCTTCGACGATACCAATCCAAGCAAGGAGGATATGTCTTATGTGGAAGCGATAAAGAAGGACCTCGAGTGGTTGGGAGTAGAGTGGGGGGAGAACCTCTTTTTTGCCTCCGACTATTATCAGCAGCTTTATGATTGGGCCGTCCATCTCATAAACGAAGGCAAAGCCTATGTCGATGATCTGACACTTGAAGAAATGAAGGAGTATCGCGGTTCACTCACTGAGCCCGGTAACAATAGCCCTCACCGCGATCGTAGTGTGGAAGAGAACCTTGAGCTATTCCTTAAAATGAAAGCCGGCGATTTTCCTGATGGAGCGAAAGTTCTCCGGGCTAAGATCGATATGGCGCATCCGAATCTTACCATGCGCGATCCTGCTCTGTACAGAATCCTTCACTACAATCATTACCGGACTGGTGATGATTGGTGTATCTACCCCATGTACGACTTTGCTCATGGGCAGGGTGATGCCATCGAGGGAATTACTCATAGCCTGTGTTCGCTGGAGTTTGAAAACCACCGTCCTCTTTATAATTGGTTTTTGGAAAACCTACCCGTACCCAGCAAACCAAGACAAATAGAATTCTCACGCCTGAATTTAACGTATACCGTTATGAGTAAGCGGAAGTTACTTCGTTTGGTTGAAGACAATCATGTTTCCGGATGGGATGATCCTCGGATGCCAACTCTCAGTGGCCTGAGACGACGGGGTTACACTTCTGCATCGATTCACGAATTCGCCAAGCGAGCTGGAGTTACTAAACAACCTCAGTTGATTGATATTTCCCTTTTGGACTTTTGTTTGAGGCAGGATCTGGAAGTTAAAGCGATGAGGCGCATGGCAGTGTTGGATCCCCTAAAAGTAACCATCACGAATTTCCCGGAAGGAGAAGTTGAATGGTATGAAGGACCGAACCATCCAGGTGACGAATCATTCGGAACGCGCAAAGTTCCTTTGACTCGTGAGATCTATATCGAAGGGGAAGATTTCATGGAAGAAGCGCCGAAAAAGTATTTCCGGCTGGCACCAGGTTCTGAAGTACGCTTGCGCTATGCCTGTTATATCACTGCCAAGGAAGTCATCAAAGACAATGCAGGAAACATTGTTGAAATTCTTGCAGAGTTTGATCCTGAATCCAGAGGGGCAAACACCGCTGACGGTCGTAAAGTAAAAGGAACCATTCACTTTGTAAGTGCTACCGAAAATGTTCCCTTTGAAGTGCGACTTTACGATCAACTATTCAGTGAAGAAGATCCAGAAGCGGGGGGAGATTTTATTAAAAACTTAAATCCCGATTCTCTGAAAATTATCACCGCCTATGGAGAGCCCGAGCTTGCCAATGCAAAGCTCGGTGATCCGATTCAATTCGAGCGTAAAGGCTATTTCACTATCGATCCTGATTCGACAAACAAAAATATCGTATTCAATCGCACGGTTGGATTAAGAGACAGTTGGGGAAAGAAACAGGGGAAGTGAGAGCTTTAGCTTTTGAAAGCTGCTAGGTAAATTCCCCATTTCGTAGCTTTTTGATAAAGCTCAACCGGTTTTACCCTAGACTCCTTTAGACGTATATTGAAACATGGAACTCAGGCACCCCAAGCTTACCGACTTATTGCGACAGGCTTAGTCCGTTTTTAATAATCGGAATTCAGGTTTCATTATTTCGTGAAACTCGTCTGTGTCCGAGGATCTGTCCTGGTTTTTAAAACCGACAAAGGTTTAATCTTCATCGAACCTGTTGATTAAAAATTTTAGGTTCCATTTATTTACTCTCGGTGATAGGTTAAATATCTATCGTTTTTAGACAGCCTACGGGTTTCAATATTTACCCCACCCATGATGAAAAATTACCCTTCTGCTTTTCGCTTAGTGGTTTTGGTTTTGTTCGTGTTACTTAATGCACACTTAAGTATTTCTGGAGCTGAATTGAGAGGCCGCGTAACAGACGCTGCAACCGGAGCCAGCTTGTCTGGAGCGTTGGTAAGCTTGGATCCTAATGCTTCGGTCCAGGATGACGAAATCCAAATACGCACCGATCCGTTTGGTTTTTACGACGTTTTAAGCCTTCCTGCCGGGACTTTTCAGGTAACCGCATCTCATCCAGGATATACGCCTGAAACGAAAGAAAAGGTTTTAGCTGATAACGACTTGATGATGGAAGACTTTGCATTGGTTCCTCTGGTGCCTGGACAAAGGCTGATTACCATTTACGGACAGGTGGTGGATACCAAGAGCTCTTTGGAGCTTTCCGGAGTGCCGGTTCGGATTCGGCGATTTGAATCGGAAAACGCAGTCACCCATGCGGAAAGTGGGGTTAACGTTACCGACGATGAAGGAATGGTGGAATTTAACGGGTTGCCAACGGGCTGGTATGACTTTCGCTTCAACAGCACTGAAGGTGACAACGAAATGGCCCGGCCTTTCTGGGAGAGTATGACAATCGGAAGGCGTCTGCTGAACACCACCCATACCGCCAATGCCCGCTTGATGCCGATCGGGCAGGAAGTGACTTTTATCATCGAAGGACTGAATCCGGCTGACCCAGGGCCTCCGGTTGGTTTGAAAGGCGTGAATGTCACTCTCACGGGAATTCGGCCCGACTTTAAGCTGCCGTCTGGTTTTGACCCTATGTTTGATCTGCTCAGCGACAACGTCATACCGATCCTGCCTCCCCGTTCCGGCACGGTATTTTTATTTGGCACGGTGATTGACGAGCATTTGGAATGGGATACCTAGATCATGCTGGG
>JAQBYJ010000097.1 GCA_027622555.1 Verrucomicrobiota bacterium | reverse complement strand
ACCCATATGCGCGACGAGATCGATGCTTGGGAAAAAGATCGCAATAACCGCGCCGCGCCGATCAATTGGCAGTTCACCAACGAAAAAGCCCGAATCAAACTGACTCGCCTTTATCCGAATTTATAGATGGTACAGGGTACTAGTGGCATTGCCCGTACTATTTTCGTCCCCATTGACAGTAAGGTCGCCGGTGATAGTTTCGTTTCCAGTGCGAGTGCTTCCACGTCGCGGAGTCCCCTTCAGCGTTCCTGGTTCGTTTCCAGCGCGAGTGCTTCCACGTAGAGGATTCCCCTTGCCTGTACGTTCGTTAGAAATGTATCGCGCAAGCTCCATTCGGATCGGCTTCACTGTAAGTTCGTATTTCTCCTGAAGCAGGATCGCATCGTTAGGACGGTTACCAAGCACAGAGATTTTCCCTTTATGATTCACCGTTAAGGCAATTTTACCTTCCTGAAAACCTGAAAGTATCAATTCGCCCTGCGCGTTTGTTTTACCCTGCTTGGTTATTCCCGACGAAGATTGTTCTACGGTTATATCAATCCCGGGAATCGGATCACCACCATAGAGCGCCGTACTCGATAAGAGGGTCAAAAAAACAAACCATTTGTGTGCAGATTTTAAAGAATACATAGGATGAGTTGGTTAAAGGATTTAAGAAACTTAACCAAAATAATCAGAATAAGGGGTGTAAGACAACTTCAACCTTTATGGTTCAAATCATGGATGGGATCCCTAAAACCTTCTGGTCTTCAAGAAAATCGGCACAAAGTCCTATGAAAAGGCAGAGTCTACTCGAGCCCGTAAAAGCTGTAAGCGTTCCCTGCGAGAACCTTCCTCATGGCCTGGTTTCCTTTTGGCTCAAGAAACTCCATTACCACTGCTTTATACGATGCATAGCTGCCTCCGCGCATGGTCACCGGCCAGTTACTGCCGTAGATTAACCGGTCCTCTCCAAATCTTTCCCAGAGTTCATCGAGAACCGGTTTGTAAAATGCAAGGTCCGTGGGAGAAGGCTGCTGACGCGATTGCTGAAAGAGTCCCGAAACTTTGCAGAACACATTCGGATTGCGAGCTACTTGTTCCAGGTCTTTTGCCCACACCGGATCCACCGGCTTTCCATCAATAGTTGTACCCGCTACATGGTTCATCAGGATTTTGAGATTCGGAATCCTCTGGGCAATCTGATCCACATCTTTAACAGTGAAATTAGCCATCAGCACGTCCAGGGTTTGATCCATATCAGATATTAATTTCAAGTCTCTCCAGACAGCGTCATTGAAATAGTCGCTTCCTCGAGGCCTATCTCGCATCCGTATGCCAACGAATCGCGGATCCTCAGAAAGCTGTTTCAGATTCGAGGCAAAATCGGGAGTACCAATTTCCAGGCTGCCGACCAAACCTATGTAGCGGTCAGGTTCGTGCTTAACCAAATCCAGGATCCATTGATTATCGGCCAACAGACCACTGGCCTCCACAATGACCGTCGCCGTAATGTCATTCTCTTCGCATTCTTTGGCGAAGTCTGGTGGAAGAACGGGCCGATAAAGAACCGTATCCGACTCAGGCGGCCAGGGCACTCCTTCGGGGCGAGAGGTGTCATAAAGATGAATATGCGTGTCAACTATAGGAATGCTCGAACGAGAGCCACAACCTGAACTGAACAAAGCCACAATAATAAAAGTCAAAAGGATTTTAAGCCATGGTATGATCATGACAAAATCGTAGGTATGTCCAACTTGAGTTCAACAACAGATTCAGATCCGATGAAATGAATGATAAGTTGCGGTCCATCAAGATACGAATAGGATCGGATCCAAGACTGGTAGATTAACCGCGACTGAATAGCTCAAATTAATAAGGTCGAAGCTTTGAGCACAGAAAACGAGAGTTTTTGTCCACACTCTTAAAGGTTTAAGCCCCTTGGACAATCCCTCTCATTTGAATAAAGGATAGACTCCATCGAACTCAAAACTAGTGTCGATTTCCCGATCCTTGGGAAAATAATCATTCCGCAACTGTCCATACCCTATGCAAAGACGTTTCTACATTCATTTCGGCTTAAGCCTTCTCTTAGTATTATCACTCTGCCTACTGATTCCAACCAGCTTCCTATCCGCAACAGCCGATGACTCGGGCTATCTCTTCCTTGGGGCAAAGGAAGAGCGACGGGTTAAAAAATTCAAGGACGGCAATACACTCACTGCCTATCATCAGTTCGGAACCGTTGCTAGCAATGAGGCAAACAGCCCATGGAATAGAGCCAGTTTCTTCGCGCAGGGCTCCGTTCTAACAAATAGCGACAACGTTCTCATAGCGGAAGTTGCCCTCTGCGAAACTATCGACAACGACGGAGACATTACCTGGATGTACCATGAATGGTGGTACAGCAACCCTCCTGGATCTTATGAATTCATAGGCGGCACCGGGAAATGGAAGGGCATTACCGGATACGGTGCAACCCGCGGGATGCTTCGCGGCAGGACTGACGACCACTACATGCTCAAATCCGAAATGCACTGGAACATCAAAAAAGATTAAGCCATACAGTAACTTTATTGCTTTCGAATTCCCGGAACTGCGAGGCGCTCAAAAAGGCCCGTAGTTTTAATCTTTGGAAAGGGCTATTCGAAAGAGGAGAAAGTCTATTTACTCACTGTGAATTTGCTAATTCTTATATCTCTTCTATTTATCTATGGAACCAAGTCGACGACACGCGGTTCTTCGGAGTTTGAATATTCTACTGGATTCACCAATAAGACAGATTAGCACCTAGGAGCTAAAATATGATTAAACCCAAAAAAGATAGTCGTCCCAATCAAACGGGGACGATCAACAGCGCACTCCACAATCTGAGTCTCGTTTGGCATGAAATTACCCGCTTATCTGGACGAAACATGACTCCTAAAGACGCACGACCCGATGTCCTCCGCAGACAAATGGAGGCCTGCCTGGTCGGTCAAGGTGGTGAGGTATCGGCCAGAGGACGTGCCGTCGACTTAGCTCAATCGTTTTTAAATTTCTCTGACGATGAGCGCTTGGTCTTTTTCAAGATCCTGGCCAGGGACTTTGGGGTTGATCAAGTGAAGGTGAATCAAGCGACTGAGGCGTTGAAACAGGCCGTCGACAAGGACGCATTGGAGAACTGTCAAATGGCCTTGCGGCAAGCGCTTCAACCAGCCCGTGTCGCTTTGTTACGCAAGTTCAACGCCCTACCTTCAGGTCCACGGTTTCTGGTGGAGTTGCGGAGTGAATTGCTCAAGCTCACAGTGAAGCATCCCGAATTGCGTTTCCTCGAACGTGATTTAAAGGATATACTCAACAGCTGGTTCGACGTGGGTTTTCTTGAACTTCGAAGAATTAACTGGGATGCGTCCGCCTCTCTGCTTGAAAAGCTTGGACGGTATGAGGCAGTTCACCGGGTTCGCGGCTGGCACGACTTGAAGAACAGACTGGATACGGATCGTCGTTGCTTCGCATTTTTTCACCCATCCATGCCGGACGAGCCACTGATCTTCATTGAGGTTGCCCTCGTCAACGGTTTGGCCGATCAGATTCAAGGCTTACTGGATGAAAAGGCTCCCGTCCTCGATCCTGGCAAAGCCAATACGGCGATCTTTTATTCTATTTCGAATACCCAACAAGGGCTCGCTGGAATCAGCTTCGGCAATTTTCTTATAAAACAAGTGGTCGATCAGTTGCGTCAGGAACTGCCAAAGCTAAAGCAGTTTGCCACACTGTCCCCTATTCCCGGATTCAAGCGTTGGTTGGACCAATCTATTCAGGAAGGGAACCTGGACCTGACTTCTTCAGAAAAGAAAAAACTTGAAGCTGTTACCCGGCAGAAGGTATCCGCCAAAGAGCTCCGCGAACTGCTTGGATCAGTCAAATGGGCCAAGAACGAAAAATTGGCCGAGGCACTAAAACCCATACTCCTGCGTTTTGTCGCCTTTTATTTGCTCAAGGCCAAAGGCCGAAACCAACAACGCGCCCTCGATCCTGTGGCCCATTTTCACCTGACCAACGGGGCACGCATGAAACAGTTGAATTGGATGGCCGACACTTCAGGCAAAGGTCTGCGTGAATCAGCCGGATTGATGATCAATTACCTATACAGCTTCGACAGAATCGAGCGCCGCCATGAAGCTTATTCCGGTCAAGGTAAGATCGCCGTATCGTCTACAATCTCCGGTTTAATCAAGTAAGGATTTGGTTCTTAGCTTTGAAGTGGGCGGCTGGGATGATGACGTCACAAGCTTCCTCGCTAAGGTGAAAAGTACTTCCACTGTTGCACCATAAGGTTTGAACTCTAGAAATCCTACTTTTTCTTCCTTTTCAAAATGAACGATTACGCTCTTCTCGACAGCGGCCATGGCCGGAAACTTGAACAATTTGGAACTATTGTTCTCGACCGTCCCTGTGCACAAGCTGTCTGGTCACCGAGCCAACCGAAACTCTGGAAAACTGCGGATGCCTTCTTCACTCGTAAAGCGGGTCTCGAGTGGCGGGGTCGTGATCGACTACCGGAATCCTGGCAGGTGAAAATCAACAATCTCAGTTTGAAACTCTCAACAACGGATTTCGGTCACCTGGGTGTCTTTCCTGAAACCCGCGACATGTGGTCGTGGATCACAAACACATTTAGTCGGGAAGTGCCGAAACGGAAAGAACCTCTCAATTTCCTCAATTTGTTTGCCTACTCGGGTGGCGCCACCCTGGCCGGAGCAAAAGGCGGTGCACACTGCTGCCACGTCGACGCCTCGAAGGGCATGGTTCAATGGGCTCGCCAGAACGCACAACTCAATTCCCTGGAATCGCATCCCATTCGCTGGATCGTGGACGACGTCAACAAGTTCCTCCAACGCGAAATTCGTCGCGGCACGCGTTACGATGCCATCCTGCTCGACCCACCCTCCTTCGGTCGCGGAAAAGCTGGCGAGCTCTACAAAATTGAAGACGCTCTTTTAGTAACGCTGGATTTGGTTAAAGCGGTGCTGAGCGACAAACCCTGTTTTGTCTACCTGACCAGCCACACCCCTGGATTTACGCCTATTGTTTTAAACAATCTGCTTTTTCAGCTCCTACCCAAAGGGAAACTCGATAACGGCGAAATGCTCTTAACCGGTGAAAACGGCGTGCTACCTGTCCCCAGCGGGACCTGGTCCCGTTGGCTGGCGGAATAAGCTCAGCCAGCTATTCCCTATTTGCTTTAACACATGGTAGCCCAAAGCGCTCCTTGCACCTTCGTCCGTCACCACACTATTAAGGCATTAAAATAGGTTTGACTTAATCACAACTCCTACTATTACTTTTCTCCTTATGGCCGCTATGAATTTGATTTGGCAAAATCCAAAATGCGTTCGATATCGAGTGCTACCCCTTATGTTGCCTCAACTCTTAGTTGCCAGGTTTCTAGGACTACTTCTGGTGTGCGTTGGAACTGACCTTACAGCTAATACAGGGGAGAAAGATCCGTTGTCCGTACAAGTCGAGATTTTCGAGGACAGGGGCGTTCCTAAATCGGCAAACCAAAAGGTAGTGGTTGTCGCGAATGCGAGTGATGCGGTGGGAGCAGTTAATCAACTGTTTAATGATGATCCCGGTGAGATAAACAACAACGATACAGCGGTGCCCGTTGAAGAATTGGGGTTCAGACCCGTGGGCAACGATCAGATTCCCGACCACGTCTATTACACCCGTGCTTTTGGATTTCACCGTATTCCTTTTAAGTACGATGAGACAGGTGTTCGCGAACTCCGTAAAGGTCCGATTATTATAAGGGCAACCGCCCGGTTAACTTTGGAGAAGGGAGAGCACCGCATTTTGATTCGGACCCGTGAAGATGTTTTCTTTCGGATGGACGGTGAACTTATCGAGACGGTTAAAGTGGTACAGTTACCTTCAGACGGTCACAACCCGATGCGGGAAATCCCCAAACGTGCCGCACCGACGATTAAAGATTTTGCTCCCGGCAACACCGAACATGTTTTTACTCTGAGAGTGGATGGTCAGCCGCATACTTATTCCTTGGATACCCTGGTAGGTAGGTCAGACCGTCGACCCGATCTGGGTGTGTTGGCTGTAGCCATCGCCGGACCCGGTGAAGACTCGTTTACCTTACTTGGCTCGAACAAAAAAATCGTTTTCAGCAATCAGGGCTGGGAGGATTACGTTCAGGAGGAAAAAGTCTGTTACGCCGCCATGGATGCACAGGAGCGCCAAACGCAATCGACCAAAGAAACCCTTTATTGGCAGGAGCGCCATGAGTTCGCCAGAGTCTGGTTAGGCGACCAGGAGGCAGTAATGGCGCCCGAAGTCAGCAAATGGATACCCGTGCAAAATGCTATCGACCGTTTTACTGGACGTCGCATTGAAGAGGAAGCCCTGAATCAGATTGCGCGAGACAACGCTGAACGTTCAGCACGCGAGAAAGGATTGGTTCTTTTTCAATCGGATATTCAACCGATCCTGCAAAACAACTGCCTGAAATGTCACGGCGATAAGGAGAAAGGAGAGCTGCGTCTTGATTCACTGGCGGGTGCTCTCAAGGGCGGCGAGTCTGAAGAACCGGCTATCGTTCCCGGACACCCGGAAAAAAGTCTGCTGATCGAAATGCTCGCCCTTGAAGACATGCCACCTAAAGGCGACCTGCTGAAAGCGCATGAAATAGATTTGTTCACCCGTTGGATTGAACAAGGGGCACAATGGGATGAATTCGATGCCCAGGAAATCGCCGCCTCTCGCCATCCTTCGAGCCGCGAATTAAAGGTCACCGGACTGTCCCCACTTCCTCTGATTGACGATCTGGCGTTTCTGCGTCGAGTAACTCTGGATACGGTCGGCGTTATCCCAACACTGGAAGAAATCAATGCATTTCAATCGGACCACTCCGCGAATAAGCGAAGTAAGGCGATTGATCGACTTTTGGGTGACCCCCGCTGGGCTGATCACTGGGTGCCCTTCTGGCAGGATCTTCTTGCCGAAAATCCAAACATCGTAAAACCGAATTTAAATAACACCGGCGCGTTTCGCTGGTGGATACATGAATCATTTCTTGATAACAAACCGATGGACCGTTTTGTAAGCGACCTGGTCCTAATGCGCGGGGATAAGTATATTGGACCAGCCGGGTTTGGCATGGCGACGCAGAATGACGTGCCGATGGCCGCTAAGGCACACATCCTCGGCGGTGCCTTTATGGGAGTTCAAATGAAATGCGCGCGCTGCCACGATGCGCCTTTCCAGTCCGTGCAACAGGAAGACCTGTTTAACCTGGCTGCAATGCTTGACCGCAAACCGATCAAAGTGCCTGCAAGTAGTATCGTGCCTGTTGATAAACTGTCTGGTCGCAATTCACTCGTAAAAGTTTCCCTCAAAGCGGACGAGAAAGTGGAACCAGTTTGGCCGTTCGATCATTTCAGCGAATCACCACTTCCGGGAAGGCTCATTCGAAATCCCGACGACCCACGCGAAACGCTGGCTGCGCACATGACCTCACCGGAGAACGAACGGTTTGCCAAAGCCATGGTTAATTGGACCTGGAAACGATACTTCGGCAAAGGACTCATAGAGCCGCCCACCGACTGGGAAAACGCGGACATTTCTCACCCCAACCTCTTGGCATTTCTCGCCCAGGAATTGGTGGGCCACAATTATGATATTAATTACCTATGCCGGCTCATCCTGAATTCGCATACCTACCAACGCGAGGTCTTGGACAAAACGGATCCACAGGCAGCACGCTTGTTTGTCGGTCAAAGTCGAAGACGTATGACCGCCGAACAAATTGTGGATTCACTCCATGTGGCTACCAATAGGCGAATTGATAGTGAGGAGTTGAATATGGATCAGGACGGCAGGCGACCGATCAAACAGTTTATCAATTTGGGGAAACCGAAGAGGGCGTGGGAGTTCACCTCGCTATCCAACGAACGCGATCGCCCGAGCCTGACATTGCCTCACGCTCAGGTCTATGTCGATGTGCTTGAGGCTTACGGATGGAATGGTTCGCGGCAAAACCCGATACATGATCGCGATCATGAAACCAATGTGCTTCAACCCGCTGCCCTGGGGAATGGGATCATGAGCCAACGACTCACACGCTTGTCCGATACCCACCCATTAACCCAATGGGTTATGGAAACAAGCGACCTGGACGAGCTGGTTGATAAGTTATTTTTAAAAACCTTGAGCCGACCTCCGGACGATCAGGAAAAGAAAACCTACACTGCTCTTTTGCGCGATGGTTATACCGATCGGATCATTCCGGAAAGTGAACGCTCGCCCGCGTCCGTGCAAACTCGTTATCCTTATGTTACCTGGTCCAATCATCTGAGGTCCGAAGCCAACGATGTAAAGAATGCCATTGCACGGGATATCGAGGAAGGAGAACGACCGACTCGATTCTTAAAAACAGCCTGGCGGAAAAATCTGGAAGACGGTTTGTGGGCACTCATTAACTCTCCTGAAATGATTTTTATACCGTGAAGAAACCATTGTATTTACCCCACACTTTGGGACGGCGTCAGTTTCTCGGCACCTTGGGTGCCGGCACAGCGGGCATGTTTCTCGGAGGGTCCTCTAGCTTGGCTGCGACTTCTTTTCCGAAAGGCAAAGCAGACCATTGTATCATGCTCTGGCTCGGAGGTGGCTGTGCGCATATCGATACCTGGGATCCGAAACGCAAAGGCAACGCAGTAACCCGCGAGCCTGGTACTTATTACGATGTGATTCCCACCGCCGTCGATGGCATCCAGGTCTGTGAACATCTCCCGCGGTCTGCGCAAATCATGGATCGCATTTCGATCATCAGAACGGTCAATCACAACACCATCGATGAACATGCTGCGGCAGTTAATCGTATGCACACCGGTCGCTCAACCAGTGGAACCGTTATTTATCCATCAATAGGGTCGATCATAGCACACGAACGCGGACCGGGTGATGAAGGAGTGCCTCCTTACGTTCTCATAGGTTATCCCAACTTGACTCGTGGCCCGGGATTTCTGGGCGCTCGAGACAGCTACCTCTATCTGACAGACACGGAAGCTGGA
The DNA here is from genome assembly GCA_027622555.1 of Verrucomicrobiota bacterium. Taxonomy (NCBI): domain Bacteria; kingdom Pseudomonadati; phylum Verrucomicrobiota; species Verrucomicrobiota bacterium. The sequence goes on along the minus strand of JAQBYJ010000097.1, from coordinate 10,898 downwards.
CCCGGGGGGCTGATTCCACCTCCTGACGTGGACGCCACCCGTACTCAACAAAGACAGACACTTTTAAATGGTTTGCGAAAAAATTATATCGCACGCGGCAATCAGGATGAGGTCGTTAAGAATTACGACATCGGTGTCGAAACCAGCCTGAAACTTTCAGGGTCCTCCTTCATGGACACCTTTAACCTGAATAGGGAAAAACCAGAGCTGCGTGAATCCTATGGCGGTGAATTCGGTCAGCGCTGTTTGCTGGCAAGGCGTCTTGTTCAATCCGGGGTGAGATTTGTAGAGGTGTCGCACAACTTGAACTTTATTAACGGTACTGGATGGGACACGCACAAGGAAGGTCAACTGCAACAGCATGGACTGATCAGAGAGTTGGATCACGCCTTCGCCTCGCTAACCCTGGATCTCGAAGCTCACAACCTATTGGACCGCACCCTCGTTATCATTGGTACAGAATTCGGGCGGCCACCTGAGTTCGACGCCTGGGGTGGTCGCGGGCACCATTCAAAAGCATTCAGTATTGTGATGGCCGGTGGAGGACTCAACCACGGCAGAGCGGTCGGAGAAACCGATGAACTTGGAAGGGAAATTGTTCATACTCCTGTTTCCGTAGCAGATCTGTTTGCCACGATTTTTTCTACCCTGAAAATCGATCCATCCAAAGAGTTATTCGACGGTGACCGTCCTGTTCCTATTTCCGATGGTGGCGTGCCAGTTGCGCAGTTGTTTGGTTAAATAGTTTTGTCCTCCTGGAGGGCCAACTGATGGATTGCCGACAAACTTCGAGCCACAAAATAGAAACGAAAAAATATTAACACTCCAGGACCGGCATCTTTTAACGGCCCTTCTACTCTTCAGGAGTAATTGGGTTCCCCATTGCGGATCGATAATTCCCGGGACTCATTCCATGAGTCTGTTTAAATACACGATAAAAATGAGTGAGATCTTTGTACCCGCACTCAAATACAATCGATCGAATCGATAAAGTCGGATTGCGTAATAAATCTGCAGCGTAACTCATACGCAACTCGGTCACTCGTTTCTGCCAACTCTCACCCTCAAGCTCTCGAAAAATCTGTGTGAAGCGTCGTCGACTAAGACCAAGAGTGCGAGCAACCGAATCGATATCTTCGTTTCTCCAGAACTCTTGCTCCAAAGTTGATATATAACTTTGAACACGGTGGAGCGAATTGGTTATTTGAATCGAGTCGTTTCTGGGAGCCCTGGCCAGTTCGAGCACAATCCACGCAATTAAACATAACTGGGCATCTTCATAATTCGGCTGGCGCAGACGCTCTTCTGCCAGAAGTTGTCGTAACCATGATTCTATCCGCTGCATACGACGGGGGTTGTTTTCAACCCGTACCTCATCGCATAAAGATTTAACAAGATTCGCACTCGGAAAATGCGGCGACCGAAGACATATCCCGTAAAGAGAGAGAGGACGACGAGGCGTATCCAGGAGCCGATGCTTTAGTCCCTGGGGAATAACATAAACCATAGGTGCCCGAATTGCCAAATCACTTTCCTCTGATTCGAGCACCCCTTCGCCACCCACAAACATGAGAATCTTCGGGAAAGGATCGCTACGCCAGTCCATGAGGAACTCCTCTTCATGATGGCTTTCCAGGAGAGCAAAGCCGTGTTTCTTAAAATTGACTTCGACCGGACTACTCTGACGTTTGATAACCATAGTACAATGAAAGCGTGCATATCGTTGCCTGATTTACAAACGCAAATCACCTATTCCTCAAATAGTATTCCTGAACGATTTAGTGTATTCTATATTCATGGCGATTTCAGGTATTCCAACACTTTCAGAATCTTCCAAGCTATCACTAGGCGGTCTCAGCATCAGCCAATCTTCAAACCATTTACGTAATTATGTGTTTGTAGAAAAAGCCCGGCTTCGAATCCTGGCCGGCTGGTTTCTCCGCATTCGAAACTTTGATCACAAATACAAACTCGCTTACCATTTGTATGACGCGTCGGAACATATAACCTGGCTCCTCACACGACTAAAGGAAATGCGAAGTGGGAATCCCAACGCAAGTATCAGACCCCAGCTCAAACACTTTTTGGAGGAAGCCCTGCATGCTCCCGATGATGAAAGCTTTCTCTGTGGTTTCTATGAGGTTCTGACTCAGACTTTCTTAAATGCGGTCGAAGAAGATATAGCAGAACTGGACCCTTCTGCGAACGCAAATGAAAGCCGACTGTTGCAACGTCTTCAATCGAATCTACGAGAACAAATTGAATGGTTCAGTAGTCTTAACTTGAATTCCGAAAATTCAGATTGGGTAGACTATCAAAAGAAACTCCTCGAATCCATTGGTGGAATTCATGGCGAATTGAATGCATCAAACAGGCCTTCCAATTTCCATGGCCCACGTTTTGAACGCCCAACGACTATATTATTCGATGACTCTATTTCGATAGGTGAATTGGAGACCTATGAAAGCCGTTTAAAAATGGACACAAACGAGGCGACCATTGAGCAGTTTAAAGTTTTCTTTAACGAGTTCTTTGCGGCAGGTTTGCTCGCAAGCATTCTGTTTGATGCATCGGAGAGTGATTACCCTTGGGAATTTTTCGCTGACTTCAGTCGCCATTTCTGGGACGAGGCTCGGCACAGCGAATTTGGCGCCATCCGGTTACGCGAACTGGGAGTGGAACCAGATCGAATGAATCCTGTTCTGTTTGAGGAATCGCATGACCTTCCCATTTTGCACCGCGTTGCCTATTTAACCCGAGGACTGGAGGCATACTTCATGCCGCGTAAACCAAAACGAATGATCGAATATCAAGCGAGCGGAGATATGCGTAGTCAGCTTTTCGCCGATCAGGATTGGTCGGACGAAATCAATCACGTTCGCTATGGTTCAAGATGGACTGACTATTTGCTTGAAGATGACTATCGAGAGATCGGTGACATAATCGAAGAAGTGAAAACGCACCTCAGTAAAATTCGCGGGTACACCGTAACCGATATTAGCGCACCCTTCTAGTTTGATAAAAGAAGACGTTCAGCTTCGAAGATCTCAAAAAAAAAGAAAAGAAGACTTCAGCTAGCCTATCACGCATTTTCTGGAGGTCTTTTGATTTTTCTGATTTGGTTTTCAAACATACCTCAGTCGCCTAGTCTGGGAATGGGTATCCCCCCGGCAAATTATTATAATCAGATAGAGGGTTGAACTTAATCACGAAGAAAAAGACATGAGCTGGGAACAGGAAGTGGAACAAACAAAAATGCCTAAGGAACTCGCGGCCAATATTGATTACAACGAAAAGATTGCACCTGAGTTGCGTCTATCCATGGTTCGCCCAGTAAAGGACACCAGAGGCCTGGGCTTATTAAAAACACTTGAAGATACCCGCAAGATTTTCGCTCCTGTTTGCTCAAAAGAAGGAGGTTCTCGATGAAGGCGATCATGGTTATGTTTGATACGCTCAACCGGCACTTTCTACCCAATTATGGATGCGACTGGACTCATGCCCCAAACTTTAAACGTCTTAGTGAGCGAACGGTAACCTTCGAAAACGCCTGGGTAGGGAGCATGCCATGCATGCCAGCTCGACGTGACATGCATACCGGACGACTTGCTTTTACCCACCGTAGCTGGGGGCCCATCGAACCCTTTGACGACTCGCTGCCGGAGATTCTCAAAAACAACGGTATCCATACACACCTCGTCACCGATCATTATCACTACTTCGAAGAAGGCGGAGGAAATTATCACACACGCTACTCCAGTTGGGAGTTCAACCGGGGGCAGGAATGGGATCCGTGGAAAGGTGAAGTAAAAGATCCCGAGCTGCCTGAGATTCGCCCCGGCCTTGAACGACAAAAAAACCGACAAAACTGGGTGAACCGAAAACACATGGACACGCCCGAAAAGCAATCCATCGCAAAAACTTTCGACCAGGGACTCGAGTTTATTCGAACTAACAGGGAGGAGGACAATTGGTTTCTACAAATTGAAACCTTCGATCCCCACGAGCCCTATTTTACTCACGACAAACACAAATCACTGTACCCACACGATTATGACGGAGCCCATATTGATTGGCCGGAGTATCGTCCGGTTAACGAAACCGACAGAGACGCGATCGAGCATGTTCGTTATCAGTATGCGGCAGACCTGAGTCTCTGCGATGAGCATCTTGGACGCGTATTGGATCAGATGGATGAGTTGGATCTTTGGGATGATACGATGCTCATTGTCTGCACGGACCATGGCTTCCTTCTCAGCGAACACGACTGGTGGGGTAAAAACCGAATGCCCCTTTACAACGAGATCGCCCATATCCCGCTTTTTATTTGGGACCCCCGCTGTGGCAAAAAAGACGAGCGAAGAAAATCAATTGTGCAGTTCATCGATTTCGCCCCTACCCTTTTGGATCTTTTTGGATTGGATCCGACGCCAGACATGATGGGACAATCACTGGCGGGTATCTTGGAAACAGATACACCCAATCGGGATACGGCTCTCTTCGGACTATTCGGAGGGCACGTCAATATAACAGACGGACGCTGGGTCTATATGCGCGGACCCGTCACCACCGACAACACTCCGCTCTACCAGTACACGCTCATGCCCACACACCTTCCACATACGTTCAACGTTGAGGAGCTCCAGGACATCCAACTCCAGGAGCCGTTTCCCTTCACCAAAGGTTGCCGAACAATGAAGATTGCATCAGGACCGGTTCACCAATCGATACAACATGAGTTTGGGACCCTGCTCTTCGATCTCGAAAGTGATTATGGACAATTGACACCTGTTACCGATACCACAGCGGAGGAAAGAATGACAAATTTGCTTATTCGAGAAATGAAGCACCTGGATGCCCCACCCGATCAGTTCGAAAGGCTTGGATTAGACGTGTCTCGCAGTAGCACCACCTCATCTACCTAATCAATTTGGGAGCCTTGCATAAAGGACGCACAGCGAATAGACAGTAAAAAGAGAGTCATACGAACTTCAAAAAAGGAGTAACGAATCGAACAAATTCTGCGTTATTATTCTCACCCATTGAAAACCCTTCGCCTAACTTGACCTCCGCTTCAGGATAAAAGGAATAAGGGGGTTCACCGGGCTTCTTTACTTTGCTACAATCACATTTATCTGAATCAATACCGCTATGAAAAAAATACCTTTCTTCCACGCCGCCATAGTGGCCTTAACTTTTATCTTAAGCTCGAACCTTCAAGCGGATAATATCGGCCTCAATGTGGGCGATAAAGCGCCAGAGTTCAAACTGATCGACCAAAACGGAAAGGAAGTCTCTCTTTCTGAACTAACAGCAAAGCATGACAAAGTGGCTTTGGCATTTTATCGCTCGGCGGATTGGTGCCCACACTGTCAACGTCAACTGATTGGGCTCCAAAATGACCTTGGAACGATGGAAGAGGCTGGAATCAAACTAGTCGGTATCAGCTATGATTCCGTGGAGATCCTCGATCGTTTTTCGAATAAACAATCAATTGGATACACCCTGCTATCGGATCCTGGAAGTAAAACAATTGACGCTTACAAAATCCGAAACATGGACGTCAAACCAGGCCGGACCGAAGGCATTCCCCACCCTACGATTTTTCTCTTGGACAACAAAGGAGTCATCGCCGCAAAACTTCGTGAAGAATCAATCCGCGTCCGCCCTACCCTCGAAGAAATCATGGCTGCTGCGAAGGCGATGGATTGAAAGAGGGTTCAAGCGTAATGAGGGAAACAATGCAGGTCGATGAGACGGCTGCCAATTAATTCTTCACCCTACTCTCCCTTATAAAAAAGTTCAGAAGTCGATCTCAGGTGCTGCTTGCCCAACGCAACTTGGCTAACTTGCTGCCATGCATCCGGCGAAGCGTATTTCAAAAGTGGCTGTTCAACTTGTACAAGAAAAACAAGGCTGGCGGCGATCTCAGCATCCCATTTTGCGCTAAAAAGGGTGAGGTCATCGTGGCAGATCGTCGCGCGCCCTTGGGCTTCGAATTTTGGAGAAAAGGGCTCGATAATATTAAAGCAACCGTAGTCGTTGGTGAGCTCCTCACCTGTAGCGATGTCACGTACAGCAAGCTCCAATCCGTAAGGAGTCAATAGACAGGTTGGCTGTGCGCTGTGGTTCATGAATCGAACATTATCCCACCCAAAGACGTAGTTTCCTTTCGCATTCCGATAACTGTAACGGTCGAGAATTTCCCGGTGCGCCGCATCAAAGGTCTTGAGATCGTTGGGGGTGAATTCACGGTCCAGTTGATCCCTGACCCATGTAACCGTACCGCGAGGAATGAACGCTTTTGCAAATAAACCGTAGCCTACCTCTGCATCTTTAAATCGAACTTCAGTTTCCGGATGGACCATCAGTCCCTAACTTTCCAGGAAAACAAATCTACAAGAAAACTTCCGGTACGGCTATTCACTTTACCCGATAATGTAAACCATCTCCCATGCATGGCAACCATGGTCGTAATAGTCTTCGAGAAATTTCACTCTCTTGAAACCATTGCGCTCGTACCAATCCAATAACATTGAATGTGAGGCGTCCGCCTCCAACCGGATCTGCCTGCATCCCCGCGCTCTGGCACGTTCCTGCGCAACCGAAAGTAAATAGTTTCCCCACCCTTGGCCCCTAATTTCTGGATGAGTTGCCAGGGAGTAGATCCGCAAGGAATTATGAACTTTTCGGAGAGAGAGTGCCACACCAATCCTCTGATCCGAAGGACAGTCCTTTACCCATGTCTCATTCTGGGAATTAACCAAACTTTTCCGAATAGTGGAACGAGTATCCCTACGGATTTCATCAAAACATTCGAGCTCAAGTGCTACGAGGTTTGGCAAGTCTTCCAGCGTAGCAAGGCGAAGAACTCGCAATCGTGAAATCGCGAGCGGTGGATAGATGGGCATTGCTTGAGACATTTAATCGAAGCACGAGCTTCAACATTCTATAATTGATACATTATTGGGAGAATTGCTAGAAATAATAATGGAGAATGCTAAGATTCCAGGCACTTTCCAAAATACATCCGAAACCGGATTTTCATCTTCAGACAGAATGAAACGTTGCTAACGACAATTCGTTAAGGCCTGAGGATGCACCCTATATTCGGCCATATGACTGAACGCTTTCGCACAGGGAATGTAATCGAACAATTGGTTAGCGAGTTGCGAGTTTACACTTCTCAAGGGAATGGAGTTACATCGATTCTACATTAGAATAGAAGCATACCGATCTGAAGATTCCGAAGTTGCGGAAATGGAAGGTTCAATCAAAATGAACCATTGAACTCATGACTTGTGCCAGAAATAGTCCTCCCCTGCCTTCGACCTGGATGCCGATTCTTTCGATTATCTGCCTTATCATGGGAGTATCTGGCCCGCCTATTTTCGCTACCGCGGATTCCGGAATAGCACACTCCCGGAAAATTCTTTTTTTCGATTTATCGAAATTCGATTACTGGGACAACGTTGAACTGCGCCAGGGTGAACCGAAGTGGATTCCTGACGGCACCTATGTTGATCAAACCCATCCGCGGCTCGGCATGCATTTCCCAACCGTTTGGCAGGATGAGGAATCAGGGAAATGGAGGATGGTTCACTCGTTGCAATGGAGTCCATTCAAGCTGATGGCTTGCGAAAGTGATGATGGAATCACCTGGAATCCTCTTCCCATCCAGGATGCGAACCCAGATGGTGGCAAGCTTGCTCCAAACCATGTATTTACCCTTCCCTCTGGATCAGGGAGCCACGCTTATCAGGATCCGAACCGGACAGACGGTTATCGCTTCCGTATATTCGGGCGGCAGGACGGTGAACCCGTTGTCTCACGCGCCCTGGCGGACCCGCAGCATCGCTGGCATGAGGCGGCAAAGGAGGAAGGACGGAAACGCTACATCAGTGAGGCGGTCACTATGGTTTCGGAAGACGGGGTTCACTGGGAATTAAAAACCGGTGGAAAGTGGGATTGGGGTCAGTCGGCCTGGTTCCCCGAACCACCCGTGTTTGCCTTTTGGAATCAGGCGAAAAAGCAACACACCATGCTTGTTCGTCCTGGCTGGGGCGACCGGCGGCAATGCATTCGTTTCAGTGACGATTTAAAAACATGGAGCGACCCCGAATTGCTTTTTCAGTCGGACGCGCTCGATACAAATGGACCCATCGGGCAATACGGGATGCCAGTCATTCCTGTAGGTAACGGGGCAGGTTTCGTGGGGTTACTTTGGATCTTTCACAACAGTAACAGCGAACCAGTCAACAGCTTCAACCAATTCTACGGCACCATGGATGCGGAGCTCGTCTTCAGCTATGATGGTGTTCGTTTTGTTCGGGGAATGCGAGATCCGTTTCTTAAACTGAACCCGATACCCGAGCCTGGCTGTTCCCAAATCCGGGTGTGCAGCATTGTGGAAACAAAAGATGAAATTTACATCTATTCCGAAGGACATCGCTCTGAACATGGACATGAAAGCAGTGATCAAAAAAAACAGATGAATCGCTCGGTACATTACTGCTCCACACGCTCCGAAAAGATGGCTGGATGTATTTACGTTCCCAGGGTGATTGGGCCCGGGTTCAAACCAAACCCTTCACTTTGTTCGAACCCGGAATCACAATCAATACCAACGCTCAATATGGTGAGTTGCGTTTTCAACTGACCGATGAAAAGAGCCAGCCCATCGAAGGATTCACCTTTGACGACTGCCTGCCGATCTCCAGAGACAATGTCCTAAATGCAAACTTGACTTGGAAGCAGGCCAACCTCTCAACTGTCACCAACAAGGTCCTTCGGCTGGAAGTTAAATTCCGCAATGCTAACATCTATTCCCTCGCCATGAATCACCATTTCCTTGACGCCCAGGATCAGTGGCTGATCAAGGACGGGAAACCAATCGACCACAGACTGTTTGATTACTGAACCTGACGGAAAAGACTTTCCAGAAATAAATAGATACCCTGTGCTTTCTCAGACCAGGTGAGCAGGAAGATTCCATTTTAAGCGAATCAAATTCAGAGAAACTACGAGATGTAAATTGCAACATTGGCAACCCTTTTGGCATTACCCACATATCGCCCAACACAGGAAGAAATCGTGGCGGCAGCGAAGGCCATGGGTTGATGGCAGACATGTTCAGATTGAGTTAACGGTGACTGCCTTCATCTAGGTTTTTAACAAACTTCTTAGCCTCCGTCAGAAAGAATGGATCCAAGTGTCGATTCGAATTCCAGTTGACTCTCCACAAGCATCCAACGCATGTCCCATAATTCGGATTCCAAGCCGTAGAGGTCCTTTCGAACCTTCCAGAGAGTAGCTTCATTGGTGGTGGTCGCAGCACTTTCCTCGAGAGTCCTTTTTATTGATTCAAAAGCGGGTTCGAATATCGCGAAAAATTGCTTATAAGCATTAAAATCGGATTGGATATCCATGAATTGGTTTTTAACTTTCTCCTCCAAATTCCGAAGAAGTACTTTGTGATTAAGGTCAGTTTCTCGGCGTATCGAAAGTAGCACTTGCTCCTGATGATCATCAAACAGGTCAATGGTAAATCCAGCTAAAGCTCCCCATTCATTTGCTCGGCGGGAGTCACCACCCTCTTTTCGATCACCCCATCCGATTTGAAAAAATGAAGGAGAAGGCAGCCAGCTTCGTTTAACTTCATTTAAACGAACGGAAAGCATCCCGTCCTCCCGCTCATACTGAAGCGTGTCCTCACTATTGCGAACAGCGGTGCTTAGTAATCCATCCAAAGCAGGAATTGGATCTGCAAGCAGTTGATTCCAGGCACTACTTTGAAAGACTGCTCTTACCTGGGCTGAATCAATGCCAAGACTGGCCAGCTTACTTATGCTGTTATCGAGGATAGAAAATTCGTTTCTCAATGATCGAAATAGCTTGAGCTCCTCGACTACCAACTCTGCTTCTTCAAGCTGGCTCGCTTGTTTAGATTCCTGAAGGATATGTAACTGGCGCTCCTGTTGGAGTAATTCCTCCAAGCGACGAGATCCGGAGATTAATCGTATCCGCGCAAAAAGACCTGTCGCAAAAAGTGATTTTACGTCGAGTGCAATTTCACTTCTCAACAGGTTTATTCGTTTATTGGTCCAATCGATATCCACATGGGAAATCTTTTCCAGGAGTCGTCTATCGACACGATCAGGCAGTCTGAATCTCAAGGCGGCTTGTCTATTTGTCAGGTTCTCCCGGTCGCGTTCTTCAATACCTACACGAATTTCCGGGTCTGGCCAGGAACGTCCGGCGAGTGCACGCGCCTGAATAACTTCGATGTGGGCCTGAAGAACCGTTTGTCGCTCATCGTTTTCTTGAGCAGCGGCGATCAGACCGGCTAGGCCACTTGAAACTGGCGAGGTCGAAGAGTCGGGATCTGTCAGGGCTTCCGCCACCTCCTCCAACCAGCTTTCCATTTCATTTATGGATTCCTCGCTGGCATTGCTTTCAAGACAGGCAATTGCGAGAAAACAAACCGGGACAATATATTTAACCGCCGCACTTAACAAGCCGTTGATATTAAATCCCGCCATTGTCCGATTCCTAATTGTGACGAGTGATGCTTAGCCATGAACTGAGGGAAACCAGCCATTTTTGGATGATTGAATCGGAAGGTTTGTCCAACAGGATAATGACCTGCTCGCTTTCGATCCACCGGGAAGTTGCTGGAGATTCAACTGTAAACATTCGACCTTTGACCGTCCTAGGAACTATGGGAGTGGATGTATCAACAATTCCGATCACTGATGGACTAATGCTAACAATCGTTCCTTCGAATACTTGCCCTTTGTCATTCTTGTCTACCAGGTAAACGGTCTTACCTAGCTGTATGCTGTCATGAACGCTGAGCGGAATGAATCCCTTAACAACAGGTGCATCGGATCCCAGTA
>JAQBYJ010000096.1 GCA_027622555.1 Verrucomicrobiota bacterium | reverse complement strand
ACTGGTTTTCCAAAACTTTATCATGCGCATTTTACGGACAACCAGCGGCTTTTCGAACAGGGTCTAGATTGATAAACATTTCTACGCGCGGTATTGTTGGCTCAGGCGACGGACTAATGATTGCGGGAATCATAGTTAGAGGTACGGGAAATCGCACACTCTATATTCGAGGTAACGGTCCTTCTCTTCCAAACAATCTTCAAGGTCGTCTTACGGACACTACTTTGGAGCTATTTGATTCACAAGGGGAAAGCATTATCTTCAACGACAATTGGAAAGATAACGAAAACTTTTCAACTATTGTAGCAACCAGGATCGCCCCCAACTTTCTGGAAGAAGCTGCCCTTTTTGTAAATGTGCCAGCAAGCCCGAACGGGACCTCTTATTCGATCCACCTTCGTGGAGCGAATAACTCTGAAGGCTTGGCGATAATCGAGGTTTTTGAAGTCCCAGATTGATTTGCGAACAACCTTAATTTTTTTCAAGAAAAAGGCAGGCCATTATGGCCTGCCTTTTCTCCTATACTATCTGAATTTTATCCTAATTTATTCCAAAAATATTTTAATCGTTCACTGAGAGATTTGAGAATTCTCCAAAGGCAAGCGCACCTTCTTGATGGGAGGTTACTGCCATTCCAACCAACAAGATTTCTGATAGACTCATGGATGTTTCGTTAACAAAAGTCCAATGGGTGCCATCCATGGAGTAATGTGCCTGATAAAGATTTCCAGTTCTGGTAATTTTCACCCAAAATGGCGTTCCAATATTACCGATCTCCGAGGTGTTGGAGTTTCCTCCAAAAACAGAGCGGCTTTGATACATGACTCCTACGTTTTGGGCCATGAAAATGGCAAAGTACGGGGCATCAGGTCGAAGACCATCGCGAACCATAAGCCCTGCTTTAGCCAGATTCTGTTCAGCTACCAAACTATCAATTCTAGTGATGGTTTCAAAATCACCACTCACTTCCCGAAATACATAATGAAAGGCATCACGCGTACTTCCAATATCCCCACCGGCAGCAGCAACTATAAATGAATTCGCTAGAGAATCATAAGCGGCGTCACCATTAACTCCAACTTTTCCTATATCGGTACTGATAAATGTTTCTGTTGAAGATTGAGCCTCCAGTTTTAGGATGTTGAGCTGGGTGAAATCAGCAGTAACCATATCATCCTTACCGTTCGCGGCCACAGCCAGGCCGATGAAAATTGTATCAGAAAAGTCCACGATATCTTCCGAGAGAAAGGACCAGTTCTCGCCGTCCTCGGAGTAATACGCGCTAATGTAGGTGCCTTCTTTAATTAATCTGAGCCAAACGGGTGCAACAATACCGCCTTTCCCGGATCTCGTGGTTCCTCCTCCTTCGGAATGACGGCGTGATAAATCAACACCCTTTCCGCCAGAGACGGTAAGAAACGCGTGCATGGAATCTTCGCTCGCTGACTCCCTAAACATGATTCCAGCTTTCCCAAACTCATCACCGGTGACCAAAGAATTTATTTTTACGGTTACTTCGACATCACCGGCGACTTCCCGGTTTATAAAATAGAAATCATCTTTTTGTCCCCAAGTCTCTCCGCCGACAGCCGACATACGAAAAATATCGTTTTGCACATCATAGCTGGCGGAACTGCGAAGATCTTTAGTGCCAATTTCCTTTGCGTTAAAACTTTCATCAGCGGAGTCCGAAGGCAACACGTTGGGTTCGGTAGGATCGGGGTCGGTAGGATTAGGGCCTATGGGACCTACTACTTCAATATTTGAGCTCAGCTCACCCTCAACAATTACCTCACTAAAGGTGGAGGAGCCGTTTACGCCAACCATACCAACAAGAACGAGTTGTCCTAAAACTGCCTCGGTTGTCTCCAGTAGAGACCATGAGGACCCATCGCTTGAAGAATAGCTGGAAATTGAGTCCCCTACTCTGCTGATCCTCAGCCAAGTGGCACCGACTACAGAACTGACATCAGACGCGGCCTCATTTGCTACGGAACGGTAACGTGTTATGGTTTTGCCTCCACTTAGACCAGCGAATGCAAAAGGGGCATTCGAAGTGCCTCCGCTCCGAATCATGAGGCCGGTTAAAGCAGTGTTGTTATTTGAAATGTGCGCTTTGACATCCACATCGCCTGCTAATGATTTGTAGATATACTGAAAAGAATCATCTTTTCCTGAAACATTTGCAGAACCTGAAGTCAGGAGAAATTGGTTGGTCTCGCATGAAAAACTTGCGGTTCCTGTTGCGGATTCTCCGATGATTTCACTGTAAAATACTTCAGGGCCACTCTGGGCAACAATTTCGGTAAACAGACAGGATCCGAAATAAACAAAAGAAAGCAGGATAGATTTATAAAATGGGTGCATTGCGTTTGATAAAATTCAGACGCAAGCTTCTTGGAGCCCTTATCAAAAGTCATAGTACGCCGAAATCACCCAAAGTTGTTACCGGGTTTTAACAGCTAGTTGTCCTATTTTTTTACAAAAGAGCCTTTAATCGAAAGTATGTAAAAATCCCTTTTACATATGCCCTACAAAATGGGGATTTAATAAAACAAAGAGCACTACCCATTTCGGGTGGTGCTCTTTTGAAAATGGGGGCCTGTCGGACCGACTCTCTACGGATTTATTTTCAAAATTTCCACTTCGAAAATAAGAGATGCTCCGGGGCCAATAGCACCGCCGGCGCCACGATCGCCATAGGCAATATCGGACGGCATATACAAGCGAATCTTTCCGCCTTCTCCAACCAGAGTAAGTCCTTCACTGAAACCTTTAATTACTCCACTAAGTGGAAACGTTACTGGTTCTCCTCTATCAACCGAACTATCGAATACCGTTCCATCAATTAAAGTCCCATGGTAATGCACGTTTACGCTATCCGACGCAGTAGCGTAGGTTTCAGATCCCTTGTTCAAGATTTCATAGCGCAGCCCGGATCCCGTTGTTGTAATCCCCTCTTTGCCATCCAACTGGGCAAAATATGCCTCGCCCGCAGCTTTATTATCAGCGACAGCAGATTGTTCCTGCTTTTGCGCTGCACTTGAACGCTTATCATTGAAAATCTGAAACGCTTCTTCTTGAAGACCGTCGACGTATTCAGGCTTTTCACCTTTCGAAGCCAGGCGAAACCCTTCAATAATTTGAGCCACTTCATCTTCAGAGTATGAATTTAACATCAAATCCGTTCCTATAGAAAATCCTAACGTGCGGAATATTTTTTGTTTCTCAGTAATTTCTTCAGTCATAATGGGTTCGGATTGCACTGGATCTTTAGCTTCAACTGTTTCGGCATTGGGTTGTTTGCCACAGCCGACAAGCCAGAGAGACAGGAAGCTTAAGGCGGTGGAAAATAAGATTTTATAAAAAGCGTTTGTAATCATAGCTGCTAGGCGTCGTTTTGATTTTGAAATAAAGGGGAGGAGAAAAGACCGACTATGCTGCCGGGTAAAGAAGTTTTTTTAAGGCCAGGTAGTATAAAGATAATCCCCCTTGATAAATCAGAACTGCGAGTATTAAGGAGAGGTATACCAGGAAATAGCCAACCTTGAGCATTGCCTCCACCAATTGAACGTCGGGATTGATAGCCAGAATAAAATCTTTCATCCCGCTTGAGAAGGGAGCCCACGGATTAGATTCATCAAAGGAGAGCAAGTGTTTTAAAGAATAACCCCACAACACGACGATCAAATACAACTGGCTACCAACAAGCCAGGGGATGGCGGAGGCTTCACGTTTGATTAGGTACCGGTGACCTCGCAATTCAAAGTATCCACCCAAGGCTACAGCCAATCCCACCAGGACTCCGTATAAGTTTCCCAGGAAAAGAACTACGACAGTAGACAACAGGGCAAACCAGATTATACTCCAACTGTTTACCCGGGAAATTTGCTCGGCTCGGCGAATCTTTTTTTCGGAGATTAATGCCCCATCCATGTTGCGACAGGATTAAGCTCACTATTGAAATGGCAACCACAGAACTTTATGGCTGCAATTGGGGTCCGGTAAAAAATGGGGAATCATTATTCCTGCAGTAATGGTGGAGAAAATTAGGTCCTTTACGGAACTTGAATTATCCGCCGCCTTTATCCAGGATTCGCTCCATAACCTTCTAGAAGCTCTGACCCAACCATGGATCTTAATACACTTATATACGGACTCGGCATTTCAGGACTCTTTGCGTCCCGTGCATTTATTCCTGCTTTCATCTCTTCAGTCGTACTTAGGTTTGGAGGTAACTTTCCACTTCTGAAGGAGGTCGATATCCTCCAAAATATAGGCGGAGGAGAACCCAGTTGGTTCACGAATGGCTATGTAATTACCGCCTTGGGCGTTTTGTCCTTGCTCGAAATCGGTGCAACAAAAATTCCGGAAGCCGAAGAAGCTCTGGAAAGCGTCAATAAATATTTGAAGACAGGCATGGTAGCGGCGACCTATTTCGGATTCCTGAGTACGGCGGACCAAGGATACATCGAGGAGAACCTCCTGGTCATGCAGGCAGGATTCATGTCAAGCGTCTGGGGACTGCTCTCAACAGCTAACACTTACTTCTTCGCCAGTTTGAGGAGCTCCATTCTGGAATTTTTATTTGAAGCAGATCAAGATGACGATCTAGGGCTTCGCAAATTGATCAGTTGGGCTGAAGACGGCTGGGCTATCTTTGGGTTCTTCTGGCTGATCATCTACCCAGTTGTTGTATTAATAATTCTTGGAATCGTCCTCGGCAGTGCACTCCTCATAAAAAAATATTACGAATACAAGGAAGAGAAATCCCGGATTGATTGCGGCGAGTGCGACGCTACCAACTATCCATCCGCTACGGAATGCCAAAACTGCCATGCGCCTGTCAGCGCTCCTGTCAAAATTGGCATGTTTGGACAATCCAAGAGCGAGCCCGCAGGCGATCTTGGAAGCCACAAACTAAGACTGGTTGAGAAAAAGCGCTGTCCAGCCTGCGCAACAAGGCTTGGGGAAAGAGATCCCCATCAGACGTGCAAAAGCTGCGGACACGAGTTGTTTAAAGATGAAGCATTTTCCCGGGATTATCTCGGCAAGGTCGCTGGTCGCGTACCTGTGGTGCTAATCATTTCACTTGGATTGAGCTTCATCCCGTTTCTGGGACTTATTATTGGTATCATTATTTATCGGATACAACTTGTTGCACCGTTTCGAAGATACATACCCTTGCATAGAAGCTTCTTTATAAAGTGGATGATCCGATTTCTGTTCCTGTTTCTAATTGTACTCCAGGTAATTCCTGGAGCTGGTGGAGTGGCCGTGCCGATAATGGCTTTCATCAGCTATAGAACATACAGAGGATCTTTTCTTAAAGGTCTAAACCTGAGTGTCTAAAAGCAGACGATCCGAACTACTCATTTGAAGATCCAAGCGGGTTCGAAGAAGGCCGGTTTTAAAAAAATCTTCAAATTCCTGTTTTCAGTTTACCTTATTTGAAAAAAAGAAAGGAAGTGCTTGGTGTGAAAGGGCAAACCAATCCTTTACCATGATCCAAATAAGACCTTTCACACTAAACGATTGGGACGGCATCTGCCAAGTGCATGACCGTTCCCGTCCCATTGAACTAAAAGATTCAAACAACGAGCATTCTTTCATTCCCATGAAAGATGACCCCGAAAGCGCGGGGCTCCAACAATGTCGCTTGCTCGTCGCTTGTGAAGGAGATCGGGTAATCGGATTCTCCGGGTCACATGAAGAATATCTGGGATGGTTGTATATGGATCCCGCTTATACAGGGCGTGGAATAACCAAACAGCTTCTTAAAGAGTCATTAAAGTACATCGGTCCACGAGCTTGGACAATCGCAATGGCCGAGGATAAAAAAGCTCAAAAACTTTACGAAAGTGAAGGATTCAAGATTAGAAATTCATTCGTCTCAGACGATGAAGGGTATCCGTGTGAAGTTTATAAAATGTGTATGGCTTAATCACGAGAGATCTTCTCCGCTCTAATACCCATTATTGGCCCCAAAGGACGCCGCCCTCGAATTCCGATGAATGGAAATACACCTTTTGCTCCAGAACCTATAATCATGGTTGAGGCATCGCTTGCATCTAATTGACCACCTACAATCACGCCTGCTGCTTGTGCCATCTCGTTCATTCCATGTTCTGAGATCTTGTCAAAAACCATAAACCAAATCTTTTTCTTCTCTGGATCGATTCCTAAGAAAGTACGCGCATCTCTGAAATGGTTCTGGTTTATTGCAGCAGATCTTATTTCACCATTTGTGATGCTGATACTCTGAACGCCCAATCCCCATTTCAACTTAGCGAGAAATTCAAGTCTGGGTGGCTTTTGGGCCTCAAAGTGGAATTCCCCTGCTTCGTCCCAACCAAACATGTAGGAATTTTTATGTAAATGGGTGAATTCGCCATCCCAGACAAGAGTTTCAAGAGAATCGACTTCCCTTAGTGGGTAACTTTTCCACCATTCTCCAGGTAAATACCGGGTCGAATTCATGAGAATACTTAAATCATGCTGCACCAATAAAGCGTCCGCAGGAAGTAAGGTAAAATGCCGCTTAGTCGAGTATGAGGGACGGGGTTTTCTGAAAAACAATTCGACCCCGGGCTCATCCCAGTAGATCTCCGCAATCATCGCTTTTCCACTTCCGTAATCCGTAGGAATTTCAAGACAAGAATAGTAAACTCCCCTGAAGATTTCTTCGCTCCATTGCAGCTTTGGACGCAGAACAACAAAAAATAGCAACCAGCCCGCAAGAGCACACGCAGCCGCAATAAAGCCTAACCGAAAAAAAAGTTTTCTACTAAACCAATGCATCCGTAACCCGCAGCGCTTTCTGGAACGACTTTGCGACGAACTACTCCGTCGCCTCTTTTTTCGCCAATGATTGTCGGATTGGTTATTTGGAAGGTCGGTCATCAGAAAAGATCCATCTGCTCGGGTTTTGTTGGCTCCAGTTCGAACGGCCATTTTGGAATCTCCAGGTCAAGGCCCGCGTCGGACAGCAGCTGAGTAAAGCGTCTTCCAAGATCCGGAGCATATAAATCGTCGGGCATGTGAGTAAAAAAGTAAGGTTGTAAACCTTGGTCAAGCCATTGCAAAACCGGATCCACCCATTCTTTAAGGTACATCTCAGTTAGCTTCATTGTTGGATGCCCGACAAAACGGATGAAAGGCCGCGAAGCAGTGGCTGTTTTTGAGACGGGTAGTCGTGGCTTTCTCCGTTGCGCGTCTTCAGTGTCCTCATCCTCAGCTTTGCCAGCAAAGAGAGCTCTGGTATCGAAAATAACTCGATCCACTTTGAGATCTGAAAGCGCTCGATCGAAATCATGCTCATCACTACTCCCCTCGAAGAATCGAGGATTTCGAACTTCGACCGCAAATGTGTAATCGCTTGGCAGGCGTTTTAAAAAAGCGATTAGATACTCAAGGTGACGTGGTTCAAAATGAGAAGGTAGCTGAAGAAAAAATGACCCCAGGTGAGGTCCAAGAGGTTCGACTCTTTTGATAAATTTGACCGTTTCTTTCTCCGCATTTCTCAGCAACAAATCATGGCTTACGATTCTTGGAAATTTGAAGCAAAACTCAAAGTCAGGTTGAGCTTCTTCGTTCCAACGCTTAATGGTGTCCTTTGATGGCAGGCCGTAGAATGAAGAGTTCCCCTCTACCGCTTTAAAGACACTTCCATATTGAGGAAGGAAGTCGGACCGCTTGGCATCGGAAGAAAAGAATTTTCCCACCCAAGGACTATGAGCCCAAACCGGGCAACCCACTTTTAACCGTTCTGCTTTTCCCGCGGACATATTTTTTGAAAGTCCTCCCAATAATCAAACGAAGAGGATAGCAATTAGCATTTCGGCCTTACTATCCTTCGAGTTGGCGCGATCGTTTTTTGCCACCCTTTGGGTGTGATTCCCTTCTGTTTCTGGAACAAGCGAGACAACTGACTCGTGGACTCGAATCCGACCATTCGAGCAACATCGGACACCGCAAGGTGGAGTGATAAATATCGTTCGGCCAGCACCATGCGACGTTCGCCAAGGTACTCAGAAATAGACTTTCCTTGTTCCTTTTGAAAATGCCGCCGGAGAGTCCTTTCAGATGCCCCCAAGTCTGGCGCCATGCTGGTTAGGTCAAGCTTTCCAGGTAGAAGGTCTTCGATATACCTGATTGCACGATCTGTTAAAGACCAAGCATCTGGGGAATTGCCATGTGATAAAAGTGTGAGCATTTCAAAACCGAGGTAACGGACAAACAAACTAAGTGATACAGGGTCCGGCATTTTCACTCTAATTAATTCTGCCCTGGCGAAAACAATCTTTTCGATTCCGCTAGCATCAAGGAGTCTTGAAGAGCTGATCCCGGGGATTGGTTCGGCTGCAGATTCGGGTAAAAAAGGTTCAGGAGTGATAGTTATAATGAGGGCTGAAAAAGCTTCATTTGGGGAGGCCGATAAACGATGGGTAGTTCCAGGCTCAATCAGATACAACCCGCCTGGCTCCAGCCGTTTGAGGTCGCCTCCGAAAACTAACTCTCCAGTTCCATGCAACGCCAACCCCACTTCATAATTTTTATGAGAATGAGCGGTAACTTTAAACTCTGGGCGAAATTCGCAAACACCTAGAGTTTCAAATCTATAACGACACGTCTGTGAGGCCTTCAACCAGGAGATGTTGTTGAGAAAGGCTCTTTTTAAAACGTGAAGTAATTGCAGCGATT
Organism: Verrucomicrobiota bacterium; assembly: GCA_027622555.1. NCBI lineage: Bacteria > Pseudomonadati > Verrucomicrobiota > Verrucomicrobiota bacterium. The sequence continues at coordinate 11,667 of JAQBYJ010000096.1, read as the reverse complement.
CCATCTCCAATTATTTCACCCTTTCATTGGAGACTCGGCTTTTGCTCAACGAGGGAAGAAAGCGCGATTCCGATACGCGGATAAGGGAGAACACAAAGAAAACAAAATAGACAAGAACGGCTAGAACCTGAGTTGGGATTCTCATTCGATCCGGAATCGCCTGATATGATTCGATGTGGAAATACAAAACTATGCCCATAAAAACTGAAAAAAAGGCCATGGTGGAGTAAAAGAGAATAGATTGGGTTTTAGGAAGGTATGCATCGCTCTTTTGATAAAGGATAATGAAATAAATTGAACCGATACCACTGAGAATGGTACTACCTCCAAAACGAACAACGGAATAAGCATCTGGCACCGTAGAAGCTAATATAGCCCAGGTAAGAAAATAAAACGCGAACAGTCCGAAGAAGAAACTGAAAAAGGCTCTGAAAAAAACATGAGAAAGTGGCGTCACCATTTGATCATCTTTGGATATGCAACCTTACTTTCCAAACTCAAAACGCATTCGCTTTAAACGAATCGTCAAAACAATGTTTTACAACAATGGCTATCTTATCCGAAAGTCTTTTGTAGCTCCTTCATTTCCAATTCCATGAATTCCAGTCTCTATCGAGGACGTATTGCCCCGTCACCAACGGGGTATTTGCATTTGGGTCACGCAAAGACTTTTTGGTCGGCCTACCAACGATACAGGGACGCGAAGGGGGTGTTAATTTATCGCGACGAAGATATCGACCCCCATCGTTGTAGAGATGAGTTTTCAAAGGCAGCGATTGACGATCTAAAACAACTAGGGATCAGCTGGGACGAAGGACCCATCAAACAAAGCGAACGATTGTCTCATTACACAAAGGCCCTGGAGGTTCTCATAGATGCCGACCTCGTTTACCCCTGCATACATTCCCGAAAAAAAATCAAAGAGGCTATAGGACCCATTGCGCACAATGCGGAAGAGCCATTGTTTCCTTTGGAACTCAGGCCAAAACCAGAAGTACACCAGCCGCCGATTGATCTGTCGAAAAATTGGAGATTCAAAGTGCCTGAGAATGCCTTCATTCGATTTGAAGATCTAAAACAAGGGCCACAAGCTTTCGAAGGCCAAAAGGATTTTGGAGATTTTTTGGTTTGGCGCAAAGAAGGCGTTCCTTCGTATGAACTGGCAGTAGTTGTGGATGACATCGAAATGCAGATAACCGAAGTAGTCAGGGGCAAAGACCTGCTGGTTTCTACCGCTAGACAATGGTTGATATACGAAGGCTTAAGCGCGACTCCTCCTACGTTCTACCACGAAGACCTGGTGAAGGACGAATCAGGCGAAAGACTAGCTAAGCGCAAAGACTCTTTGGCCCTACGAACCCTTTTTTCAAAAGGACACACACAGGAGAGTTTGGAAAAACTGTGGATTGAATCTTCGTGAAATCCGTACACGAAGAGACCCTCGGATTTCTCCGAGGGTCTAAAAATCGGGAGGAGCTCGCCACGCTCTCGTCCTTCACTGACATTTGGCACTCAACTGTCGTAGGTTGTCAGTTCCCCGACGCTATTCTCCCTGGCTCGGAAGCTTTCGATCTCGTAGCAGGACCGCTTAGTTAATTACTCAACTAAGTTATCGAGTGAAGCCTCTCAGCCTGAATGTTGAAATCTGCCGATTTCTCCACAAAGACACGGCTAGGAAATTATCCGCGACGGTTTCATTCCTCTCCTCTTTCCCTCAGGTCGGCCTCCATTTTTGGTGGAGCGTTAGCCCAAGGGTACGGGTCTGGCCTCTTAACTCTCAGATTACTTTTTTATTCGCAGACGGTTGCGTTTTTGCGCTTCCGCTTAGGATTTCGTGACTTGCCTTGTCCTTCTATCCTCTAAGCATTTTTCCATCTTTTCGACCATACTTTATAATTTGGCCGGAGCTATTGCTCGATTTCATTTTGCTTCCTGGCTAATGGTAGTTATCGCATCCTTTCTCAGGATACCACTTTCCGGATCGGGTCGAAACGGCCCTTTCCTTTTAACTCGGTTTGTCTTTCGTTTCTTTTTTCAGACTCCCGCCTAGCTCCGATTCGTTATTACAGTTGAGAACGACCTCCCCTGTTGGAGCTGGTGACATATGCCTTAAGTTCGCTTTCACTCACCCAAGGAGTAAGGCCCGCCAGGTATACCTTACCTTTTTTCCGAAGTAACCTTCGTTTTTTATCCCAGAGGTTTGTTTCCTCACCTCTGTTCTATCAAAGAACTAAGAACAAGCCTACGAAGGAAAATGCATCCGTCAATAAAAAAGTTTCATAAAATGCTGTCAGTCAATATGTTGTGAATACTTTGTGAATAACATTGTTCCAATAATAGCAACACTCGAAGAGGTCAGACTAGATGGAGGTTTCACCTGCATAACAGTGTTAATAAGTCTAAGAAGCCCCGGTGAATACAGTATGGCAATAAGTTAAACTGCGCAAAACTTAGGAAAAAAGTTTTCAGGTTTGGATAAAAATTCAGCAAGAAATTGCCCAATAAAACCTTCCAGCGTTTGTCAGGTCTACTTTTTAGAAGTAACATTTCGATGGCCTTACGTCAAAGACTGACCTAGCAATAATAAGATCGTTACTCCATGAAACTTACCACATACCTATATTTAGCTTTCTTTATGTTTATAACAAAAGGCATGGATGCCAAAACCATGGAAATAGGTGCCACTATTCCTACCGTAGAAGCGACTCTCGATTCGGGTAAAAAAGTTGACTTGGCTTCAAGCTCCACTGAGGGCTACACGTTGGTCTATTTTTACCCAAAGGCCAATACACCAGGATGCACGAAACAAGCTTGTTCTCTAAGAGATGCATATGAAGTGCTAGTTGAAAAAGGAGTTACCGTATACGGAGTAAGTAAAGACAGCGTTAAGTCACAGACATCGTTCAAAGATAAGTATTCGCTCCCATTTTCCTTGGTGGCAGATTCCAAATCGGAAGTTATCAAAGCTTTTGGAGTTCCACAGAAACTCGGTTTTGCAAGTCGACAGGCCTTCCTGTTTAAGGATGGAAAACTGGTATGGCGAGACCTGGCGGCCTCAACATCCAAACAAGCAGAGGATGTTTTGGCTTTTCTAAATTCAGCTGAAAATAGGTCCAAATAGAGCCACAACAACACACTTTATGGCAACCAGTACTGTAGAAAATTATATCAAAACCATTTACATTGAGTGTCGAAAAATCGACGAAAAAATGCTACCCATTGGTCGTTTGGCGCAGTCTTTGAAAGTAGTGCCTGGTACAGCAACGACGATGGTGAAATCTTTGCACGAAGCCGGATTGGTTGAATACGAACCTCGAATTGGAACACGACTAACCAAGCAAGGAGAGGCGCTTGCACTCCACGTACTTCGTCGACACCGACTCGTAGAGCTCTTTTTAGTCAAGGTTCTGAAAATGGATTGGTCTGAAATCCACGACGAAGCAGAGCATCTGGAACATGTAATTTCAGACCGGGTCCTCGAAAGAATTGATGAGCTTCTTGGCTATCCACAATACGACCCTCACGGAGACCCTATTCCAACCAATTCTGGGCACCTCCATGAGCGCAATCTTCAAAATCTCGTCCATTGCCAAACAGGTACCGAAGCGAAGGTAGCACGAATACTGGATCAAGACGCATACTTCCTTCAATTCGCTGAAAAGAACGGCCTCATTCCTGGCAATTCTGTTGAAGTGCTTGGTCGTGATGAAGCTGCAAATGCGATAGAAGTTAAAACTGCTTCCGGAGTAACGATAACGCTTGGAGAGCAGGCTGCTTTGAAAATTGAGGTGGAATGAATAAAGACCTCGAGGAGTTTGTTTTTCTACCTTCGCCGAAGTCCTTTATCATTCATGGCAAAACATCACATATTCTTTCGAATGATTTAAGACTGCTTAACTCGACCCGAGAACAGTTGGATAATCTTCCTGAATCCATTTCTTTGGTTAGATCCCAGAACCAAAGCCGACGTGAGTACTATAGTCTGTCGGTAAAAGAAGAGGTCATTCAGATAGAAGCCTCCAACGAACAAGGCTGGCATCTGGGTATATTGACCCTGAAACAGCTGGCTTTAGGATCTCCATTCTATCTTCCGCAATGCGAAATCGAAGATTTCCCAGACTTTGAACATCGAGGCATCATGCTCGATATTTCGCGCAATAAAGTTCCGACCCGGGGAACCTTGTACTACTTGATAGACCTTTTCGCCGATTGGAAAATCAACCAGGTTCAATTATATATCGAACACACCTTTGCCTACCCCGGGCATGAAATTGTTTGGCAGGAGGCATCTGCCCTCACACCTACAGAAATCCAAAACCTGGATACTTACTGTCGAGAGCGTTTTATAGAGCTTGTTCCCAATCTTAACTGCTTTGGGCATATGACCCGCTGGCTCGTTTACGATAAATACCGCCCATTGGCAGAACACCCAAACGGAGGTGAAACGGATTTTGGCTACCGGGAAAAGCCACAGGGCTTATGTGCAATTGATCCAGGTTCCATCGCGCTCGCCCGTGAGCTGATCCAAGGAATGATTCCACACTTTCAGAGCGAACAAGTTAATGTGGGTTGCGATGAAACGATCGACCTAGGCTATGGTAGAAGCAGAGAAGTAGTGGAAGAAAAAGGTCGGGGACGCGTCTATATGGATTACCTTAAACAAGTACACCAAATCTGCGAAGACAACGACCGAACCATGCAATTTTGGGCGGACATTGTTTTGAAATACCCTGAATTGATTGGGGAAGTCCCGAAAGATTGTATTGCGCTAAATTGGGGCTACGAATCGATACATCCGTTCGAGGTCGAGACAGCCCAATTACAGGCCTCAGGAATACCTTACTATGTATGCCCAGGAACATCCTCGTGGCATAGCATAGGAGGCCGAACGGAAAACATGATCCAAAACATCAACTCAGCTGCTCATTGGGGAAGAACCAACGGTGCAATGGGGATGATGACAGCTGATTGGGGTGATAGTGGACACCTACAACCTTTGTTAGCAAGTTTCCCAGGTTATGTATTAGGAGCTGCACAAGCATGGAATTTTCAGGAGAATTTCCCCCTCAGTAAAGCATTGGACATGTTTGCTTTCAAATCGACTGGATGGGGAAACCTGCTTCTGGAAATCGGCAATTTAGATACCCCTGCTGGTATCTACATCCACAACTGCTCGATTCTTTTCAAACTTCTCCAGGGTGATAGTGAAACGCTAAAAGCAAGAGATGATTTAGATCTCAAGGATCTAATGAAGATTCGGCATTTAGCTGAAAAGTTAAGCATTGAAAAAGTGAGACTCTCAACCAGCCATCCAATCGATCCGCTGTTCGATCAAGAGTTTGCATGGGTCATTGATATGTTGAAACACGGGTGCGAAAGAGGGATTCAAATCCTAAAGAACTTCCCCGCAGTTGATCTTCATGCAAAAGCCTGCGTACTGAGAGACACTCACAAACAATTGTGGCGTGCCAGAAACCGACCAGGAGGCTACGATGACAGCAGAGACTGTTTTAGGGTACTAACAAACGGTTAGCACTACCTTCATTGAGACAAAAAGGTAAGTACCCATATACAGCCTGCAGGTTGATGAATTGTCACAATAATCTCTTAGAACCCAAAATACCTGATAAAAGGGTTAAAATTCTTTGTATAAAATGTTTAAAAACCGCGAGAACAGGGGATTTTGTGTGTGGGCGCCTACTAGTGAAGATGGATTAACGAAGAAGCTATTTTTCTCCGCCAATCTCATCTATTAAAACTCTGTAATGCTTAAACGGGTATCAACACGTAATCTCTTGGTCAGTGCGGCTTTCTTTGCAGGAATTGTAATAATCGGGCTTTTAAAGCTTCTTCACAGTTGGGAGAAAGAACAATTTGCGCTCAAAATCCAGACCAACAACGAGCTAAACCATAAGTCATTTCAAATCGCATTGGATTCTGAGTTTCAGAAAAACCAAACACGGGCCCAAATTCTGGGTGAGGAAGCGAAGTTGAGACAAGAACTTCAAAAAATTTATTTTGCCCCGACACAAAATGAATTGCCTTCAAAAGAAGCGTTGCGACAAACGCTATTACCCTACTGGCAAAAAATGTCTACAAGGGAAGTTCAGCCTGAGCTTACGATTCACCTGCCAAATTCCGAGAAACCATTGATTGAGCTACGAGGAGGATGGAGTCATTCTAAAGAGGAAGCAACTGATCCATCCGTACTTCGATTGGCATTCGAAAACGAAATGCTTGCCAAGGGTCTGGAACACACCCCTTCAGGCGTAATCGTCTCCACCGTAGAACCCATTTATTCAACTACCGAAATTTCTGGAAACAGAAGGCTTATAGGTTTTCTTCGAATTGCTTCATCAACGACACAGATCTTAGAGACAATTTCAGGATCGCCTGAAAATGGTGATTCGGCGCTATTGATATCGACGGATCCCGAAGAGGAGCTCTCAGACGATTATAAGGAACAACTTGTCCGTATTCCAAATTATCAATCGCTACTTCGCATAAGCGATTCTACGTCGCCTACTATTCGTTATATCTTGAAAAATTTTGATGAAATTCACGATTACGAAGGCTACAATTGGCAGTCCATATTGTCTCGCGATCATTGGTTTTCGCTATCCACCTATGAGATCGAATCAAAAGGAGCAACCGAGACTACCTATGTTTTCGCTACCTGGAAGGATATCTCAGATGATGTCGCTCAGACCAACCAGAACTTCCAGAGCATACTGTTCTATGCGATGGGAGGTTTCGTCCTATCAGGAATCTTGATCCTTCTTATTTATAACATCTTTAGAATGCGGGTCGAAGAAGCGGTGGCTGCGAAAACAGTAGCCCTTAAAAACCAAAATCAGGAACTCGGTCATGCACGAAGAAGAGCAGAATCCACAGCCAAAGAAGCCGCCTCTGCGAGTGAAGCAAAAAGTACTTTCCTGGCCACAATGAGTCATGAGATCCGCACTCCCATGAACGCGGTCATTGGGATGACAAATATGCTTCTTGAAAGCAACTTAACGCCCGAACAAAAAGACTATGCCGAAACCATGCGGAGTAGCAGTGATTCCTTACTCACTCTTATCAACGATATTTTAGACTATTCAAAAATTGAAGCCGGCAAACTTGATTTGGAGCAAAGGCCATTTGAAATCGGCCAGTGCCTCGAAGAGGCATTTGATCAGGTGACGGCAAAAGCTCATGAAAAAGATTTGGAACTCGGTTACCTGATTGATGAAACCGTACCTGACACCATTTTAGGCGATATCTCCCGTCTCCGCCAAATATTGGTCAACCTGCTCAGTAACGCATTAAAGTTTACACATTCAGGAGAGGTGCAAGTAACGGTTCGGGCAATCAAGCGAGAGCACAATCAATACGAAATCCTCTTTGCAGTCCGGGATACCGGAATAGGAATTCCAGAACACCGATTGAATCGCCTTTTTAAATCGTTTACGCAGGCCGACAGCTCAACAACGCGGCAATACGGTGGCACAGGACTCGGGCTGGCCATTTCCAAACGCTTGGCGGAAATTATGGGCGGAAAAATGGAGGTTAAAAGTAAGGTCGACCAAGGTTCCACTTTTCACTTTTCGATCTTGGGTAAACCATTCCCAGCACAAAATAGATTATACCTTAAAGAAAAAGATCCTCAACTAACCGGGAAACGAGTACTCATTGTCGACGATAACGAAATCAATCGCAAGCTACTGCTCGCTCAAACCAAAGCATGGGGAATGGATCCGTTTATGAGCGAATCTGGTCCAGATGCTCTCGCTGAAATTATAAAGGGAGAAAAATTCGATCTGGCACTCATTGATTTTAAGATGCCTGAAATGAATGGCCGTGAGCTTGCCATGAAGATTCGTGAGTTCCGAACAGAAAAGGAACTGCCACTAGTGCTTCTTAGCTCAATCGGATCTATTTTGGAAGAACCAGTATCGCGCTATTTCACCGAAGTTCTTAGCAAACCAATTAAACCGTCCGCACTTCACAATTCGCTCCTTTCTGTAGTCGATCACCGACCAAAAAATTTCACTCCCGAGCCGAAGACGAAGTCTCCCTATTCTTTTGCTAAAGAATACCCCATCAAGATTCTAGTGACGGAGGACAATCCGGTTAACCAGAAAGTTGTTCTACTACTTTTAAAGAAACTCGGATTTACCGACCCAATTACCGTGGCCACTAATGGTCAAGAAGCGTTGGAGAGACTGGAGGAAGATAGCTACGATGCCATTCTTATGGATATCCAGATGCCTGTCATGGATGGCCTGGAAGCTACCAAGCGAATTTGCGAAAAATACTCAGTAAGTGAACGTCCCTGGATCATAGCGCTTACTGCTGCTGCTATGGGAGGAGACCGGGAACGGGCGCTCGATGTTGGGATGCACGATTTTATTACCAAACCCGTGAGAACCGAACGATTGATAGAAGCATTGAAAAAAGTCCCCATTCGCAAGCGGCTCCATAAAAAAGGTTAAATAAGTTGCGACCTCACCGGTGTATTGAGGGTAACATGATTGACTGGCGCAGGTCAGAGTCACAGACAGAAGGAAAACCTTTTGACCCAATACCTGCATACAGTTAAGCACTTTGATTCCTCAAATGATACATTATCGTTCTATCCTTGTTTTGGCCCTGTTTTTATTATCAGCCACAGCATACGCCCAACCAGCAGAATTTCTGGACGTAAAAGTGGCCGTGATTCGTTCGCTGCAAGAAAATCTGCAACTAAAAATCGAGGGTATTACAGTTCTCAACGCAGAGGAAGATATTACCATTCGCTCGTCCGACTTCGATACTAATTTTTTTGCATCTGGGACTCAAAGAGGAAGCCGTGGTGCAGGTTCCAGGAGCTTCGAAGGAATTAGTAGTCACAGTAGTCTTGTTAGAACGGGCGTCTCAAAGTTTTTGAATTCCGGGGCCGAGGTGCAGGTGACAACCAACTATGCAAGGAGTAGCACAGGTAGTAGTTCCCAGATTCTAAATCCAGCCCACACTTCAGACCTATCTATGTCGCTAAGACAACCTTTGCTTGAAGGGCGAGGCACTGAAATAAATCTTATCCCTCTTCAACAAGCACAAATCGATGCTAGGCGTGCAGAGCTATTCCTAAAGGATTCCGCGATACAACAAATGGAAATAACCGAGGCCTCGTACTGGGATCTTGCATTCGCCCATGAGGTTCAAAAAGTGCGAACTGCCAGCCTCGAAGTTGCACAAAAACTGTTAGAAGAAAACATGGAGCGCGAGCGCGTAGGTTTGGCCACTAATATAGATGTTCTGCAATCTCAGGTTTTTTTAGCGACCAGCGAAGAAGCGGTTATCACAGCCGAAGCATTAATCGAGAACAGCCAAGACCGACTGTTTAGACAAATGGGGTCTGATGAATACCCTGAACATTACGTATCTGTAAGCCCACTACCTGAAATTTTGTCCCAAGAAATAGGAACGAGCACTGCCATGCCGACCATCCTGGCCAACAATCCTAATTTCCTTCAACAGCGGATGAACATCGAAGTTTGGGAACTCTTCGTCAAATCGAGTAAGAATGCAACCCGGCCGAATGTTGATTTGACTGCCGGCCTCGGTTTTTCGGGCTTGGATGATTCACTCTTGGACTCCTATGGAAATACCTTGGAGCGGGACGGCTACGATTGGACTGCGGGTGTTGAGTTTAGAATCCCCTGGGGTCAGCGAGGCGATAAAGCGAGGTATCAAAAAACAAAAAACAACCTCTATCGTGAACAACTTCAGCTCGCAGACATCGAACAAGATCTGCGTGTAATTAATCGATCCAATTGGCGAAATTGGACTACGGGTGTGGAACGGGTTAAAGCAGCAAAACTTTCCCTAACATTGGCTACTGAACAATTTGATAGGGAAAGAAGCAAATACGAAAGTGGGTTGGCAACTTTTCGAGAATTGCTCCAAGCGCGCGAGGATCAAGACGAAGCCAATCTTCGATACCTCAGTTCAATTCTCGATGCGGTCAAAGCACAAATCATTAACATGGCCCTTGATGCTTCACTACCTCGACGATACGGCCTGTCTTGGGAAACCGCACACGAGCTTATGGTGCCAACAACATCACAAAATCCTTAGATCAAGACTGAGAGTTTCATTGCCAAAGATGGATAGATCACTTGGCTCCTCTCTATGAGATTATTTTTGCTGAGGCATGCAGAAACGGTTCCTGGTATAAAAGAGCAGTTGAGGGGTTTAACTCCTAAAGGCATCAAATCCATTCAAAGGTTAGTAGATTTTCTAGATGGAAAAGAACTCACAGGTATTTCGGAAATCCGGCATAGTTCATATTTGTCGACAGGAGAAACCGCTAAATATTTTCAGGAAATGGCCAAGCTAAAGGCAATCATCCGTGAGGTGCCACTCCTTGAACCTTATGCTGATTTTAGAATCCTTGCTGATATGTTAGATGAATCGGACGAATCCCTCCTTTTAGTTGGACACAAACCAAATCTGGGTATGCTGGCTTCCTACCTACTTACACAGGGATCGAGAGTTGATATGTTTAAGATCAAGAAGTCAGGATTGCTTTGTTTGGAGAAAACAAAGAGCGAAGAAATCGACATGGGATGGAAATCCCGATGGCGAATTGTTTGGCAGATTGCGCCAAATCAATTGAAAAAGCGAAAATCCTAAGGGTTCAACCCATCACATTAAGCGGTATTTAGTTTACAGTGTTTCCACTCGGCTTTAACTCAAATCACTAAATACAATTCGCATGCAGTCAAAAAATAGAAAGCGGCTCGAATAAAAAGGTCAGCAAACAACCTATTAATTTTGTCTAGATTTCCCAAATTAAAGGACTTATCTTAGTGATGCTCCTATTTTTCGGTTATTCATATGTGACAACCAAGCTATTTAGTGAGTAGCCGGTATTTACCATTTACTTATTCACAAACTTATTCACACACTAAAGTGCTTCCCGCTTAAAAAATCCTTATAGTCCTATACCTGCCTTATGAACCTTTCCCAAGTTGAGTCGAAAGACCTTCCTCGCGTACTAGTAATTGACGATGAGATGGGCCCAAGAGAAAGCCTACGCTATCTGTTAGATGAAGAATTCCAAGTGGATGTTTGTGACCGTGTTGAAGCTGGGCTGGAGAAGATCAGCCAGACAACTTTTGATACCATTATCATGGATATCCGACTACCTTCGATGAATGGGATCGAAGGCCTGGCAAAGGTCCGCGAAATAGATAGCCAAGTCTCTATCATCATGCTCACCGGTTATGGAAACCTGGAGACCGCACAAGAAGCCATCAAGTTCGGCGCAAACGAGTATGTCACCAAGCCTTTCGACATCCACCGTATGCTTGAGATTGTCAGGAAGCACAGTAAAGAGGCAAATTTGCGCCGAAAGCGTGGTTTCATGCTAAAGGAAGTCCAAAAAATGAATGACATCCTGAAGGGCCAACTTGAAGAACGCGAATCAATGGCTTCTTGGGGTAAGGCTTCAGCGCGCCTGGTCCATGACCTATCCTCACCTCTCACTGCTATACTCTGAGATTGCCCCGAAAAATGGAGACCCGTTGTGCTTAGGTTATAATTTAGATTCATTTGATTCGTTGATGTCAAATCCTATGGCAGCCCCCGCGGGGGCTGCCATAGGATTGGCGGTATTCTCTTGGGCTCATTGAGCCTAAA
>JAQBYJ010000095.1 GCA_027622555.1 Verrucomicrobiota bacterium | reverse complement strand
TTTGGTCGGAAGTAAGCTTAACAACAGGAGCGATTCTCATGGACCAAAGCCTAAATCAGTGACGATGGGGAAGTCAACCAATATGTTATATTATTTAAGACGCACTACACTAGCGTTCCGCCAATAGTCAGATTTTTCGGCCAAAGTAACATCGAGGCAAAAAAGGAACCGATCATTACCAGTGCAATGGGCACCGTGTGATTCTGGCTAATTCCGAGATGGACTATCTGTTGCCAGACTCGCGGATAATTCAATTGCCGTTTCCATGGATCCTTCGCGTTGTCGACCATCGGGTCGAGGCCTTCACGCCGGGATTCTGCTCCTGCCGTGATCACCCGCAAATCAGAGAATGAAAGCGGCATGGGACTAAATTGCCAAAGCATCCACGTTTCGCGGTACCCACGTGTTATCATAAGAGACCCAATAACCGTGGTGCCCAAGACGAGCAGTATTACAAATAAACGGTGTGCTCTCATTACTCTAATATGCTACATGCCTACTTCAGGATTCTCACAGTTGATATGCTTCATCTGCTTAACTTACGTTATTGGATTTGATGGCCATAGCTGCCATTCCTGCGATGATGCAGGGGATCGCAAATATAATAAAGTTCGTTGCGATAGTAAAACCTGCGCCAACCAGTTGACCGGCAACAATGGGCCCAAGGATTGCACCCAACCGACCGGCTCCGATGGCCCAGCCTACACCCGTAGTCCTTATTTCCGCTGGATACAGTCGAGCAGCTACTGGATACAATCCCACAAAACCACCCTGCATCGCGAAGCCAATTACACCAAACATTACCAACACCATTGCGGAGCCTGAGAAGTTTCCAAATACCATCATCAGGACCGCAGCGCTTCCTAGAAAAATAAGAATAGTTTTTCGCAAACCAATTTTAACGGCCATCCCTCCCAAAGCGACAATTCCTACAAACGAACCTAAATTAAAAACGGTTCCTGAATATATACCCAAGCGCTCCGGCATACCAGCTGCAGTGGTCAGCTTTGGAATCCAGCTCAGGAGAAAATACAGAGTGGCAAAGGCCATAAAGAAGGCCAACCAAAGTAAGAGTGTTTGGGCTTTTAGTTCTCCCTTTAACAAACTGGAAACAGAACCTGCTTTTGCTGTTTCCTTGATGTGAGGCAATGTGTTGAATGCAGGAATCTGCATTCTTTCGAGAATCCGGTTGATTTTTTTCAAGGCATTCCGAGGCCTTTTTTTAACCAGGTATTCCAGGGATTCGGACAGGAAAAACAGAACGAGCGGGATTGTCACCAGAGTGGCGATACCGGCGAACTGAAACATTCCTCGCCAGCCCATCGCTGGAATAATCTCAGCCGCAATCAGGCCTGCAAAAACAGCTCCAACAGGATAACCACCCATTACCAGGCTAACCCAAAAGTCTTTGCTTTTATTGGGAGCATATTCTGATGCCAGTGTCGAAACACTTGCCAACATACTGCCTATTCCCAGGCCACTAATGAACCGCAAGAGCATGAGTTGATTGACCGTTTCTGCGAAGGAGGTGGCAAAAACGCTAACGCCCATAAGAACAGCGCACCCCAAAATAATGGCCTTTCGGCCAATCCTGTCCGCCTGAGGTGCAATGAACAGCGCACCCATGGTCATCCCGATCAGAGCCGCGCTGAAAACGACACCCAGAGCTTGTGGGCTCACTCCCCATTCTTCACTGATGGAAGCAGCGGTGAATGCGATTACCAGCACGTCCATGCCATCCAGCATATTCATCAAAAAGCAAATGAGAATGGTGGCATATTGTATTGCCGTCATTTTCTGTTGGTCGATGAGGGTAGTAATATTAGATTCGGGAGAAGACATGTTGGGAAGGTTTTTAAGTAAGGTGATTCTTCAGCGCCAGCCATAACTAACAGGAAATGATTGGAACCGTGGTTCTCTGGTTTTGCCCTCTGTTTGATAAGCTCCGTATCCATCGGTGCTGGATTACTCTCTCAAAGAAAAGGAGACCAGGCCCCATGAAAGGATTGCGGTTAGCCTACTCAGGATTCAATTTTCAGGAATGAAAATGACTTCGCTGTTCAAAATTCCAGGTCTTCTCGCAATCGCAATAACTGTACTTTCAACTGCCTCTGAAGCTGCGGAGCATCGTGACTCAAAAGACCAGAAGGTTTTGTTTATAGGTAACAGTTTTACCTATGGAGGCGGATCGGCCGTTCAGTATTACCGAACGAAATCGGTGACTGATCTCAACGATAGTGGTAAGGGAGGTGTTCCGGCGCTGTTCAAAGCTTTTACGGTTCAGGCCGGACTGGATTTTGATGTGTATCACGAATTGATTGGCGGGTCTGGAATTGATCGTCATTTGGCCGAGAAATCAGACGTCTTGGCCAAGTCTTGGGATCAGGTGGTTATGCATGGTTTCAGCACTCTCGATCGGAATAAGCCGGGCGATCCAGCTGTCTTGGTCTCGTCGGCCAAACAAATGGCGGAGCTACTTCATAAACAGAACTCCAAGGTGAATATTCGTTTGGAGGCTACCTGGTCACGTGCCGATCAAACCTATCCTGAGAAAGGTCATTGGCATGGCAAAACAATCGACGTTATGGCGAAAGATGTAAGGGCAGCTTACAATCTCGCCGCAGACAGTTCGCCGTTTATTGGCGGAGTGATTCCTGTAGGTGAAGCGTGGAACCGAGCCATGGCAACCGGAGTTGCCGATCCTAATCCCTATGATGGCATTGCTTTTGGTCAGGTCGACCTTTGGACTCATGATCATTACCATGGAGGAACCTATGGATACTACCTGTCCGCATTGGTGGTTTTCGGAGAACTCACCGGACTTGACCCAAGGTCACTCGGAGAAGGCGAACGGTGCGCGTTCGAGTTGGGCGTATCCAAAACACAGGCTGCTGCCCTTCAACAGGTCGCCTTCGACGAACTTTCAGCAGCTGAATCGGCCCGCGTATTGAAGAAGTTCCAGCCAGTCGCTTTATCGCGATAGATCTGAAGTCCTATAGGAATCTGAAACAGATACACCAAATTATTACAGCAATTCGATTAGCCCATCGTAGCTATGCATTTATTCGGCACGGGTCTAATATCCCGCCGGTTGCGGCGTACCAAAATTTCCAATTTCAAATCTCAAATACCCCGCAGCTGCGAAGCGGCTGGCGACCGCAAGGTCGAGGGCTTGCCCCGGGGATTATTTATTCTTTAGACGAAGAACCTACAATCATTCCGGCTGGGCTCTTGTGCCTACTGAACCAGAACCACAATCCACCGTTGATCACAATCAGCAGGATGATCAGCACCCAGAAAAGGGAAGTGGTGCCATCGACTAAACCCACTTTGGAAAACAAAAGATACGTGGCCACTACGCCGGAGAATAAAGTGGCTGAACAAGGGATAAGGAAGCGCCATGGAGTCATGTCCACCAGGTTCTTCATTTCGTAAGTCCAAGCTACGGCCTGTGGGCGGAGATAACCGGTTGCAAGCATGATGCCAACTTCAATTAAGAACAGCACTGCGTAGAGATGGAGAAAGTGAATGGGCAGCAATTCGTCTAGTACAAACTTCATTAAGCCATAGGCGACCACATGGAAAATAATGGCGATTTTTGCTCCCAGCGCTGGAACTCGCTTTGTAAACAGACCGACCAGAACCACCGCCACAACCGGGATGTTATAGAAACCGGTGAATATGCGAATGATCTGCCACAGACCGTCAGGTGAGAAATACAGGAGTGGGGCAACAATGAACGAAAACAGTGCAATGACCACACTGGCAATTTTAGCTACACGCAGCATCTGCTCATCACTTACTTCTTCCTTTTTCATCGGCGCATATACGTCGAGGCAGAAAAGCGTCGCAGCGCTATTCAGGAGAGAATTAAAAGAGCTGAAGACCGCACCCAGCAAAACTGCCAGGAAAAATCCGGTGGCATACACGGGTAGCACATCGCGAATCAACTGCGGATAGGCCAGATCGATTGTTGCCAAGCCGGGGCCATAGAGATGGAACGCGATGACTCCGGGAATCATCATCATGAAGGGCACCAGAATTTTGAAAAAACCGGAGAACAGGACGCCCTTTTGTCCTTCTGCCAGGTTCTTTGCTCCCAAGGTTCTTTGAATCACATATTGATTGGTGCACCAGTAAAACAGATTGGCAAAAATCATCCCGGTAAACAGTGTGCCAAATGGAGTTGGATCTGTAGCACTGCCAATAGCGTCCAGTTTGTACGTTTCATTCGTGGTAATTATGGAAAGTCCTTCAGCTATACTGCCGTGGCCTAGCGCAGATAGTCCCAGAATGGGTACGGCGATACCGATGATCAAGAGACCGACGCCATTCAATGTATCCGAAACTGCGACAGCCTTTAGTCCTCCAAACACGGCATAAATGGCGCCGATGCTTCCTATGCTGACAATGGTCAGGATCAAAGCCGGGACGTATCCGATATTAAACAGCTCGGGAACATCGAATAGCCTCAATACTGCAACTGAACCCGCGTAGAGAACTGACGGTATCGTAACCAGTCCATAGCCCACCATAAACAAAATCACCGACATCCGCCGGACGCTTCCATCGAATCGATCGTTGAGGAATTGAGGGAGAGTGCTGAATGCTCCGGCCAGATAACGCGGCAGGAAAATAACCGCCATAGCAATAGTAGCGACTGCCGCCGTAACTTCCCAACCCATACTGCTCATATTATAACCGTAGGCTGAGCCGTTAAGTCCTATCAACTGTTCCGCCGAGAGATTTGTTAACAGCATCGAACCCGCGATAAATATTGCACCCAGTCCTCTTCCAGCAAGGAAGTAGCCGTCTTTCGTGCTCACTTCTCCGCGTGTTTTCAAATAGGATATCCATGCAACCAATGCCATGAAGAATGCGCAGCTGAGTATAGTTATAACTAAATCATTTCCTTCCATACAGCTGGTAATTGATCTTACCTGCCTCAAAAAGCCGAGAACAAAGAAACGCTTTTTAAGAATGGAGTAGCGATTTTGAAAAGCGTCGAAAAGAGTGGAATGATTATTTTGGGTAGGGCTCGATCGGCGAGCGAGCCGTCTGGGAATCAGCAGTTAGAACCTACCGAGACATAGCTACGATTCAAAAAGTCGCGATGTAGGACTTACTTGGTTTCTTGGTAAAACCATCAAGGTTATCTTTCAAATGCCGATTGCGCAGCCTCGCGTTCTGAAGGACTCAGAACTCCATCGCCATCTTCATCGAACCGCTCGATCATTCGTTTTAAAAATCCTTCTCGATTATTTCCACCTCTTCCTGCCAACGCTCCGCGGCCCTTATTCCTCCCGGACTCGGCCGTGTGGGTTCTAATCGCCTGATTGAGTTTTCCGAATTCATTCTTATTTGCTGCAACCATCTGTAGTGACACACTTCCCATTTCATCTGCAGACTCTCGCCCCCACCTAACGCCTATTGGAGGGTTATTGGGATTGTTTGGGTTATCCTCTGAATTGTCCCAAACAACTTCTCCATCCAGCCTCGTTCCCGCAGGAAGATAAACAAAGTCCTTGTAACGATATTGTTCCTGCCAGGAAAAATCCCAATCCGTTATCGAAAGAAGTTCTTTCATTTCACCATTGGGCAGGGTGGCGGTCATTTTCATACGCTTACCTAAATAATGGGCATGGGAACTGACGCCAAATGCCTTTACGTCTACAGGAAGAACAAACGAATCCGTTTTCGTATAATTGCTTTCTCCGGCGGGTATGTTGACTCCCGCCAACGCGCCGAAAACCGGAGGAAGCTGAATGGCTGTAAATCTTTCTTTAGGAGGTTCATTCGAAAAATATAATCCGACCGTTGATACTTCCGTTTCTTCTTTCCCGGACGGATGAAAATGCGTGGATAGAATCAGGTCAGCGCCCTTAGGGAGATAAAAAGCCAGTCCTTCGGGTAATTTTTTTGGAATACCTCCAACTGCCCAGCCTCCAAGAGAACTCTCTCCACGCTGAGCTTCTCCTCCCATACTTCTGTATCCAGGAATTGGATCTGCCACATCCTGTTCACGTGCCTGACCGCTCGTATCATAACTGAAAAGCGAATGGTGTACCACCGAACGTTTTCCGGGTCTGAATTCTATGGCCTGGATCCATTTATCTTCTTCCAGATTGAGAGGGATTGCAAAATTGCGATAAATGTCCGGCCCTTCCGCATAGAGCGTATAACCTTCCTCCATCCTCACTACCAGATCCGGTTCCCCGAGTTGCCAGCCTTCAGTGAATTTCGGAAGTGCAGGCAGTTTGGACGGATCTCCTTCCGCCATACCGCTTTCCACCCAGTCACGCATTAGGGCAATTTCTTTTTCGCTTAGACTCCGATGATCCTGAAACTCATAGTCTCTGGAATGGGCATGCCACGGCGGCATAAAACGATCCTCAATAGCATCCAAAATGAGCTCTCCGCGTTTTTGGACATCCCTGTAATCCATTAACGAAAATGGCGCTGCTTCATTTGGCCTGTGGCAGGAGGTGCAATTATTGAACACAATCGGCGCAATGTGATCGGTGAATGTGATTTGCTGCATTAGGGAAACTTCTTTTCCTTGGAGCGAAACTCCAAGAATCAAAATGGAAACAAGCGCTAATTGGATTTTGGTTTTCATGATTAATCAAATGCTAGATTGGGGATATAACAACCAACGGCATTGGTTCTAGCCACTGGGATTGTTTTGTTTTCGATTATAGAACCTAATACGTTCCTAAGATCTTTCTCGGTGATCACTCGGCGACGTTGCCCTAATGTTGGGTACATATTGTCGATTCGACCACGATAGGAAATTACACCATCGGGAAGAACCACAACAGCTTCGGGAGTGACAGTTGCGCCAGTCGCCCGAACAAGATCATGGGATTTATCCCATACAGCTGTGAAGTCCGATAACCCATATTCCTTAACGTGTTTCTGAATCTCATCTTTGGTTACATCTGGATCCACGTAGACGAGCATCAGGTCGAATCCTTTTGATTCAAAGTCTTTATACAATCGCGCCAACTCGGGTGAATAAGCATTCGAAATCGGACAGTCCTGCGTCACGAATAAAAGCACGGCGGCTTTTGCCTTTTGGAATTTAAACGGAGTGTGTTCCGTTCCTTTGATATCGATAATGGAAACGCTTGTATCTTCAATCGTTTCAGGAGGTGATGTTTCGTCTCCTCGGAGAAATTGACTCCCTCCAGCGATAAGCAAAATGAACGTTAGCCAATAAAAGCAGGATTTCTTCGGGATTTTCATTTCAAACGGATACTTACTAAGCTCGTTTTATTGAAACGAGCAAATGTTTAGTTGGGTTACGGAGTTGATTATTTCATCTGCGGCCACAATTATGATGACTACCTATTCTCACTATGAAACTTAGAAAATTCCTAAACTGCCTCACCGTTTCCCTTTTCGCTGGTATAGTTTTCCAGTTTCCAGCGGCTAACGCCAAATCCCATGCTGATGAGCACGGACTCGATCCGAGGGAAGACTCGACTGTTCAATACGTTGAGCCCTTCCGCATTTTCGACAACCTGAGTTTCGTGGGAATGGAGTGGGTGTCGGCCTATGTATTGGAAACCAGCGACGGGCTCATTCTTATTGATTCGCTCTACGGTGAGCATGTAGAGCACCTGCTCAACGGCATGCGTAAACTTGGATTCGATCCGGCCGATATCAAAGCAGTGCTCTGCACACACGGTCATTTTGATCATATGGGTGGTGCGGCTGAGCTTCAGCGCTGGACCGGCTGCCAGGTAGGCATGACTCCGAAGGATTGGCTTATGGTGGAACGTGGAGAAACGTTTCAAGTCGATCGATAATCAATTGAGTGAACAAGATGGTGGCGCTCATGCTTTTTATGATGGCATCGGCGTTGTTCTTGAATTCTTCCGAAGACCGCAATTGCTCCAAACTATAATTTGGCCGTCTACTTCTATCTGAGAGTCCCGGGCCCAAGAATGGGGGTAGATTGGCAGTATTCAGGGCAATTCGCTCACTATTTCGTTGGATGGCATTGAGAGATCCTTCCACTGAACTTTCCGTTTCTCGTGCCTTTTGAACCAAATCTCGATCGCGGCTGATGATGGCCGTATTTCCATTCATCAAATCCCCAAGTAATCCCACATAGATTTGTGGCTCGTAGGTACTCCCTAACCTAAAAAGTCCGGCTTCAAAGTCAGCCAACTCTTCTGAGCTGTATTCCGAAAGCATGAGGAATTCAAAAATGTATTCTTGATTTCCCATAAATTTATCGACGTTTTCTTTGGCCATTTGTGCATTCCCAATCGCCTTTCGAACATCTACTTTTAATTGCTCGATATACAACTCAAACTCCACCTGCGCCTTCCGGTCCTCATTCCAGTTGTTCAGCTGAAGCGCCAGCATGATCCCTATGATGATCAACAGAATCTCCCCCACGGCATAACCAAGGTAGCGGAGGAGTTTACCTTCTTTAAAAAGCTTCATACGTATGCTTCTGAACGGGGATTGTTTCATGAGTTCATTATTTAACAACGATCACTTGTTCTCGCTGGAGGGAGCACAGTTCCGAAGAATAGAGTCTTCCTTCACGGTCGGTTACCGGTTAAGGAGCGTCGATTCCATCTGTGGTATTTCTAAAACTCTTTTCGCTTCCTGCGCTTCAACACGACAAAACCGAGCCCAATTCCTCCCAAGATCAGAGCATAGGTGGATGGCTCCGGAATGGCGTAATTTATTTGAATATTAACATTCAGTGGCCAGGCACCGTTGCTAGTCCCCCAATTGGAGATGTCTCCGAAGGCATTCAAAGCCATGGTAGGATTCATAAAGAAGGTGGTTCCTGCGTATGCACCGTTGTCATCGCTGGACAGATTCTGAAAGCTAGTTCCTTCACTAAGGTAGCTGGAACGTAAGTCTCTCCCGCTGCACTCACGCTACCGCTTGTCAGAATACTGGGATCTCGCCCGAAAATGGATCCTAGTATGATGTTGGGACTTCCTGCGCTTCCGGTATAGGCGAACAGTACTTCATTTACTTTATTTCCACTGGTAAACTCAGGGAAACCACTAAGGCTTCCGGCGCCACTTATCACGCCTGGGCCGATATGAACAACAGAGCCAGTACTCAAAAGACTGCCTCCGTTGGTCCAGGTCATTGTTCCACCAGACGCGTAAGTATTATCAAATGCCGCACCATCCCACGCGGCATCCGTAAAGTTGATTGACTGACCAGCTGCGATGTCGGTCAAAGTGACAAAAGCGAATTCTTGTTCATCCGTAGAAAATCCAATCAAGCTTATGTCTCCAGGGGTAAGTTGTCCATATACCGGGACAGACAAGCCTAGGATGGTTGTAGCAAAACAAAAGAACCTATTCATTATAAAAGTTGAGTTGGAAGGGATGAAAACTTGGGTAAGCGGAAAAAAGTGGTAACATCGCCCAGGCCTGAGGGCAAGCTTCAAAAATGAGGTGAAAGATTCAGATGCATGAAGGGAAATGGTTAACAGAAACATCTAAAACCGATTCGATAACCAAGCTGCCCTGCATCGCGCATGGCCGAAGCGGGATAACCCTCAGCCGTATTGCCACTATTCATACTCCTCCAAAACGACCACTAGCTCTTCCAGGTTCTTCGCAATTCTACCCTTGATGCTACCGACGTTTATTGTCTGAGCCGCTAAGGTTTGTGCCAAGCGGAGAAATTCGGGTGGCGTGCGTAATTGTTCCAAGTCATAACGTAAAGGCATGTCTGGATCTACTCTGCTGATTTTAGAAACGTAGGTGTCGAGATTAACACCTCTTAGATTGTTGGCCTCATGGATATGTCTGATAGCGCTTAGGAGCCGTCACAAAATAACTTGAACTTATCAAGCAACTTTTACCGCTTAGTTAGGGCCTTGCGTCCTTTAAAGGTGTGAAGTTATTTTGTGACGGGCCCTTAGCTGTCTTTTTGTCAGAGCAATTTTCTCTAGAACTTCCTCGTACAGGCTTTCATCTCTCCTGAGAATGGTTGTGCGACCTTCTAGCAACTCTCCTAGCAATCCAATCTCTGTCATTGGCTCTGAATAGTTGGCCTACCCACTGAGTGCTGATTCAAATGCAGCAAATTCCTCATTGGTGAATTCTGATTATCCTAAAAATTCTACCACGGAGTATTTTCTTATTCCTGAGCTTTTATTCATTTCCTCCAGTCCTTGAAAATATTCAATCCCCCTTTTCACATCCTCCTTCAAGCGTATGACATACAAATCAAATTCCTCCTCCGCCTTCCTGTCTTGCAAATACCGGTTGTCCCCAAGCATAGTATTCTTCGAAGCCGAGTCGTTCATCTTTTTGTGTAAAGGTGACCCGGGCGCGAACGTAGGCCACAGATTTTGGAATCGCGAAAGTTGCTTCCTTGCCGTGGACCGATTTAAGGACCTCTCCTTTTGGTCCTATAAATTCAATGCGATAGCCTTCAACTCCATTTTCGACCGGCAATCCGCTCCAGGGTGGTAAGGCGGCGATTTCCTGCTGCGTACTCTCGTTGTTCACCGCTAATGAATAACTCTTCGCGGTCTTGTCACAAACACTCAAATGAACACCGGAGCTTGCATAAAAATGGCCATCGAACATCGCGTGAGTAATTGCATCCGGCGTCAACTCATCTGACTGAACCATGACCCAACCCAGACCGGGGTTGGGTTTTTCGGGACTGATCTCCTGCAAAATATGAGCATCGTCAGATCCAACTCCGTAGACAAACAATCCTCCCGTAAGTAGCTCATCCCAAATGCCTTCAGCCGTAATGGGATATCCCATGCCTTTTCGTTTATGAAGATTATTCCCCTTGGTGCTGGCATTGTAGAGCTCGAGCATGTGCAGGTTCTTGGCCGGTAGGATGTCATGTCCGGTGATGTTGGTTCCTCCATGTGGATGATTGAGTATGGTGTGACCCCCAGCTTCCCCAATGCGGTGGATATGATTCTCAATAATCTGTGCTGGTTCCTTTACGCCTTCATCGTGCCAATCGACGAGACGGTTAATATTCATAGCTGTTGTATGGATACTAAGCTCACCTGTCACTTCTTCACCGGGAATTAAAATGAAATCCATCCGCCTGTTTGCAGGCATTTTTACGGTTTTCGGATCGATGAACTTGTTGTGCTCACTCAGGATTAAAAAATTGTACCCGCGATCGTGGTACCACTTTGTTACTGCTTCGGGCGTAGAGTCCGCGTGTCCGCATAGTATTGTATGGGCATGGGTGTTGCCGCGATACCATTCGGACGAGGCAAAGCAAACGGAGGTTAAGATAAATATACCGAAAACGGTTGGTAGTTTAAAAATCTTCATAGGCGGTTTTGATTATTGGTAAATGCTTAGTTTTCTGATTCTCTCCAATATGAATAGGAGTTGGATCCTTTAACAGGTTTTGTTGTTATTTTGAAGTTTGGGTTTATTGAGAAGAGATGGAGAGCTCTTTTATTAAGTATGAAAAAAGGGAAGAGACTCAAGGCTGATTATGGATTCGGGACGAAGGAGGTGGGACGTTAGGCGAGGGGAATTTTCAATCGTCGTTATGGTCACTGGGATTCTGCTTCACTTCAATAATGACGTGAGTGGATAACAAGGCAGGGACGGTGTGGGTGATCAGTCGTGGATATGGGCCTTATGCAATATGAAAGGTGTGGCAGGTCACTCGCGAGTGTGATTCTGAAACTAGTTTTAGATTGGAGCAATTGACTGCATTGATGTTGATGAAATTGTAGGAGGGGGTTTATCCCCCGATTGCTTGGTAGAGCTTCGAATAATCGGGGGATAAACCCCCTCCTACAACTCCTTATTCAGACCGCTACATTCAGAGAGTTGGAGGTACGAATTCGGTCATCCAGGTATGCCGCCTTTAGTTGCATAGGTTTTCAACAATGATCTCCTTCGTTCTTTTCTGTTCTTAAATGTTTTTCAACAACAGGATTTACCCACAGGGACTTATGGTCTCTGATGCTCAGATTCGCAATCCAGTTCCACCTGCCCTAAGCTTATGAAATGTCTTCTTATCCTGAGTTTTCTTCTCGTTCTTAACGCTGCTTTTGCGGATTGGCCGCAGGGTCCGGGTGCTACAGGTGATTTTAGCACGTCGGGTAAATATCCGCTGAAATGGAGCGTGGCGGAAGACCGGTCCATCGCCTGGAAACTTACCTTGCCCGAGACGGGACAAAGCACGCCGGTCATCTCGAACGGTCGGGTTTTCTTTACGACGTTTCAGGCTGTTCAGCAGGATTCCGCTGTTGCCAGCGGTATTGTTGCGTGGTGTTGCGATGAGAAAACCGGAGAAGTACTTTGGCAGCGGGACATTCCCGGGCGCTATCCCCTCAAGATGTCGGGCCCTTTCAGCGACAGTAGTTCGCCCTCGGCCGTGTGTGATGGGAAGCGCGTGGTATTTATCAATGGATCGGGGACGATCGCCTGTTTTGATCTGGATGGATACGTGCAGTGGAAGAGGGTAATTTTTACGGCGAGCCGAAACATCCCTTTTTTAAGTAATGGCAAGCTTGTATTTACCCGGCAGATTTATGCACCGGATGAAGTTGGGCATTTTACGCATGAACATGTGGATGCTCCACTGGAGAAGTGGACGCAGCTTCAGGCACTGGATATGGCAACCGGGGAGGACCGGTGGGTGTCAAGCTGTGGCGTGAACATGGGGTGTGCGATTCTTCCGCAGAAACTGAGCGATGGAAGAGATGTTGCTCTGGTGGGTCGTGGGGGAGGGCATTCGCCACCGGAAAAACCGGAAGGGGTTTCGCTGGTAGATCTCAAAGAGGGCTCCACCATCTGGACGCTACCGCTGGAAGGATTTATGGCCACGCAGTCGAATATTATTCGTGGCGATTTGGTTCATATTTTCCACAAGGGACTGCACCTGACAGTGAACGCGCTCAATGGAGAAATCGTAAATGAGGTATCTATCATCGATGCCATTCCGACTCGCCGTCGGAGTGAAGATGGTTGGACATCCACTAAAGAAACGCTCGTTGAAAAGAAGGGGCGGATGATAACGCAGGGATCCAATTTGTTAGTGGGTAAGTATCATTATTTCAGAAGTTATACCTCGCCCTACCTGGGGCGGGTAAATGTGGATACGGGATCAGTCGAGTACCTCGAATTTCCGTTGCAAGTGTCGCGGGAGAAAGGAGAGAAGGAACGACTTCTCTGGTATGTTCCGCCGAAGTCAAAGCAGGATACAGAGCTGCGTCTTCAGGCCTTTGCCCTGAACGATATAAAAAATTCCCGCGGGTTTGTGGTGAATGGTGACCAGCGATCGGAAGGGAATGGCTGGGGTCATATCGCCGCGCCCAGTCCATCGGTGACGGATGATTACCTGTATATTCCTGTGATGAGCGGGACGGTGTATGTTCTCCGTTGGAATGTGGATCAATTGAATGAGGACGCCCTCGTCGCGGTGAACGACCTGGGTCCGATTGGTCGCTCCTGGACACGGGCAAGTTTGTCGTTTGCCAATGGAAGAATCTTTGCCCATACGATTCGTGAACTCATTTGCATCGGAGAATGAAAAAGTAAATGTTCTGTTCTAACCAATCTTCTTACTCTCCTGGCAAAGACAAGGCGGGTATCTTTGATATTCCTTTCGGCAGCAAGCTACCTCCTACATCTCGAATCGCGAATCTAAGTGTAGGAGGTAGCTTGCTGCCGATTAGCAAATGCCTAAATTTTTAGACACTTTTATATAGAGATTAAATTTTATGAAAATCATAACCACCGTTTTATTGCTTACCGTCAGTTTGGCCACCTCGGCCTTTTCTGCTGATAAACCGAACCTGGTGTTCATTATCGCCGATGATTGCACGTTTAGAGAAATCGGCTGCTACGGAGGTCAGGCGCTGACGCCAAATATCGATCGCTTGGCCACGGAAGGAATGCGCTTTGAAAACTGCTTTCAGACCGCTCCCATGTGTTCGCCGACGCGGCACACTATTTATACCGGTTTATACCCGGTGAAGAGTGGGGCCTATCCCAACCATACCAATGCGTATGGTTACGTCCAAAGCGTGGTTCATTATCTGCAACCTTTAGGCTACCAAGTAGCCCAGTCGGGGAAAACGCATATCGGACCCGACAGCGTTTTTCCTTTTGAGTCTATCAAAGCAGTTCAGAACAACCCGAACATGAAAGGGATCGACAAACTCTTTAGTGAAGCGAGCAAGAGCAAAGAACCGTTCTGTCTATTTGCCTGTTCGAATGAACCGCATTCACCCTGGGACAAGGGGGATGCGTCTGTATATCCGCCGGATAAGGTCGAGCTTCCGCCTTACATGGTCGATACCTCCAAGGTCCGTGACAGCTTCAGCAAGTATCTGGCAGAAATCACTTACTTCGATGGGCAGGTAGGAGAGATTCTGGGAATGCTCGATAAACATGGCTTGAGCGAAAACACGTTGGTGATGGTGGTCTCGGAACAAGGCAACTCGTTTCCTTTCGCCAAGTGGACCTGCTATGACAGTGGGTTACAATCCGCTATGGTCGTTCGTTGGCCCGGTGTGGTAAAACCGAATACGGTAAGCGATGCGATGGTCGAATATGTGGACGTAACGCCGACCTTCATCGATGCAGCGGGAGGAGCTCCGATTAACAATTTGGATGGCCTCAGTTTTCTCCCGGTTTTGAAAGGGGAAACCAATCACCATAAAGATCAGGTGTATGGGCTGATGACAACACGTGGAATCAATAAGGGCTCCGATGCGTTTGCCATACGCTCCATTCGCAATGACCAGTACAAGCTGATCCTGAATCTGAACCACGAAACCAAATTCACCAATGCCTGTACCGAGTCGAGTGATTTTAAGTCGATGGTCGATAAGGCGAATGCCGGTGACGCGACAGCCAAGAAATTGGTCAATGCCTACTACTACAGGCCTGCGGTTGAGCTATTCGATGTGAAGTCTGATCCTTTGGAGATGAACAACATTGCCGGTGATTCTGCCCATGCAAATGTTATAAAGGATTTGAAGGGAAAATTGCATGCATGGATGGATGAACAAGGTGACGATGGAATCGGAACAGAAATGAAAGCTTACGAACGCATGCCAAGAAGATCAGGGTCTAATGCTCAATAGACCAAATTTTCTATGATGAAAGTAAATTTTCCTCAAATCCATAAATGCTCTTTTGAGAGTCCAAGCATTTTTATGACCAGTCACATTTCCATCCAACTTCCTTCATTTTGAAAATTATTCGTCCGGTTTTTCTGTTTACTTTTAGTCTATGCCTACTTCCTAGTGTATTACTTGCAGAAGCGCGACCCAACGTGTTGTTTATCGCTGTCGACGACATGAATGATTGGGTCGGTTTTTTAAAAGCCTACCCGGGAGTAAAGACTCCACATTTGGACAAATTGGCAAAAGAAGGTGTTGTGTTTGCCAATGCGCACTGTGCGTCCCCAGGTTGCAATCCTTCGCGCACAAGTATTATGACCGGACTCCGGCCTTCGAGCACTGGAGTTTATGCCAACGGCGATGACTGGCGGGTGATGGAATATACCAAGGACGTTGTAACCCTTCCTGATAGTTTTTGGGCGGCCGGCTACACAACAAAAGGCGGCGGTAAACTCTATCATGCTCATACCATTTTTGAAGAGTCGTTAACGGGTCATCTCGACCCAGATCCCTGGGATACTTTCTATCCCTCAAAAGAGCAGCAGTTGCCCAAAGAAATTACACCCGACGTATGGCCCGTAAATTCCAATAACGATTTTTACAGAGGCAGAATCGATTGGTCACCCCTGGATATTTCCGATAATGAAATGGCCGACGGACAAGTTGTCAGTTGGGCCGAAGAAGAATTATCCAAAGAGCACGCCAAACCTCTTTTTCTCGCCGTAGGCGTTTATCGACCCCATTGGCCCTGGTGGGTCCCTCAATCCTATTTTGATCAACACCCCTTAGATGAGATCCAACTCATTCAAGAACCAGCGGATGATTTGGATGATATTCCGGAAGCAGGCCAAAAGATGATTCGAAAGGAGTGGCACGCCTGGATCATGGAAAATAATCAGAGAAAGAAAATTGTTCAGGCCTACCTTGCCTCGATGACTTTTGCCGATGCTATGGTGGGACGCCTCATTTCTGCCCTGGAAAACGGGCCCATGGCAAATACACCATTGTGGTACTATGGTCCGATCATGGGTATCACTTTGGGAGCAAAAATCATTGGGAGAAATTTGCCCTCTGGGAGGAAGCAACGCACGTGCCACTCATCTTTACGGATCGGCGAAGCGGAAATAATCGTAGTTCAGATTTGTGGCAGTTGGGGAGCCGTTCCAATCAACCTGTAAGTTTGTTAGATCTATATCCAACCCTGGTAGAAATTTGCGGACTCCCTGATCCTGGTCATTTGGAAGGAAAAAGCCTGGTGCCTCTTTTGAAAAATCCGAAGACCAAGACCGGCGATGCAGTGTTAATGACGCACAAATATAAAAATCACGCCGTCAGGTCGGAAAACTGGCGGTATATTCGATACGAAGATGGTTCTGAGGAATTGTATGACCACACAAAAGATCCGAGAGAGTATGAGAACCTGGAGGCTTACCCTGAGTATTCAGAAATTAAGGTCTATCTAGCGCAGTGGTTGCCGGACGTTAATGTTGCGCCCATACCTGAAAAGAAGGACTGAAGTTTTTAAACGTTAGGAAATTCGGCGACTAAGTCCTGCTTTTTTGTCATTTGGAAGACAGGCGCACCATTATTTGCATGACATAGGGATATTGCTCACCTAGAACCTGTCGCTTATGGACCCTATCTTCGTTCTTCTTCTCGGAATCGTCATTGTTTTTGCTGGCATTCTTTTGTTCAAACTAC
The DNA here is from genome assembly GCA_027622555.1 of Verrucomicrobiota bacterium. Lineage (NCBI taxonomy): Bacteria > Pseudomonadati > Verrucomicrobiota > Verrucomicrobiota bacterium. The sequence continues at coordinate 3,683 of JAQBYJ010000095.1, read as the reverse complement.
ACGCGTTTTTTACCCTGATTCTGGCCGCGATGGCTGTGGCAGCGTTTACTTCAACGGACATGCTAACAGCTTACTGGATCGGGGAAGGCGAGTCGGCTGCGGCCGCCGCGAAGCTGGCCAACTCGGCATTCGGGGAAAGAGTGGCAATCTCGTTTGGTGTAACCTGCGGCAAGATAGGCATCGTCATTTGCATGGCCTCCATCATTGGTAAATGTTTACTGGATAGTGGAGCCGCAATGCGAATCGTGCGAACCATTCTACGAATGTTAGGTGAGAAAAACGCTCCGGCGGCTATGGGAGTCAGTGGTTTCGTTTTAGGGATTCCCGTATTTTTTGATACTGTATTTTATTTATTAATTCCCCTCGCCAAAGCATTGGCGGCCTCCACCAAGAAAAACTATGGTCTTTATGTTTTAGCGATCATCGCCGGTGGTTCGATCGCTCATTCGCAAATACCACCCACTCCGGGGCCGCTCTTCGTAGCAGAAATGCTCAATATTGAAATAGGTGTTATGATGATGGGAGGAATCGTCGTTGGAGGCATTGCTGCTTCATGCGGAATGGTCTACGCTTATTGGATTAACAAGGTAAAACCTATTCCTTTTCGCGATATGGAAGATGGTTCCGACTCAAACGCGCAAAGCTGGGATAACCTGAAAGATGAAGACCTTCCGTCGTTTTGGATTTCAGTGAGCCCTATTTTATTACCGCTTCTTCTCCTTTCGGGTAAAACGATTCTGACAACTATGGCCGGTGCTATCGGCATGGAATTGCCCTCGTGGTTGAATTCAACGGTTCAGTGGCTTGGAGACAAGAATGTAGCATTAACCATCGCTGCCTGTCTTGGAATATTCACCCTTTATAGGGCTAAGAAAAATCAAGGAAACGCAGTAAAGACCGCCATGCAGTCTGCCTTAGCCAGTGGTGGTATCGTATTGATGATCACCTGTGCTGGTGGTTCCTTTGGTGGGATGCTTCAGCAGTCCGGTATTCGCGGTGTGGTCGAACAGTTTTCCGATGCGACCTCTATGGGGTTACTTCCCATGGCTTTTATTTTAACTGCCTTGATTCGCACCGTTCAAGGTTCTGCAACCGTAGCTATGATAACCTCAGTCGGAATACTGGCCCCGTTAGCCGCAAGCGGTACCTTGGGATTTCATCCTATTTATTTGGCGATGGTAATTGGTTTTGGCTCCAAACCCTTTCCATGGATGAATGACAGTGGATTTTGGGTCATCAGTAAAATGAGCGGAATGACCGAAGGTGAGACTATAATCAATTTTTCATTTATGGCTACCATCATGGCAACAGTAGGGCTGATTATTTGTATGATTGCATCGTCCGTGTTGCCATTGGTCTAGCAGTCCCAAGATTCAACTCCTTAATAAATGAAATCTCTTTTTTTGTGTTTCGTCTTAGGATTAATTGTTCTTACGGGGTGTTCTAAAGAGGTTGAATCCAATAACCTTTCTAAAGCAGCCGGGGTGAAACCGAACATCATCCTCATGATGGCGGATGATATGGGAATGGGGGATACCAGCGCTTATCAGGATTTCACTGGAAATGCAGACAGCGTCCAGGTCCGGACGCCTCAGATGGAAAGGCTCGCGGACTTAGGTATGCGGTTTACGGATGCACATACTCCCTCGTCCCGCTGTTCTCCTACACGCTATGGTTTACTGACTGGACGCTACCCCTGGCGCAATCGACTGAAGCACTGGGTTCTTTTTGGATCGCAGGGTGATCCGATGATCGAAGCGGATCGACCGACTATCGCCTCGATGCTACGGGACCATGGCTACACAACGGCGATGTTCGGCAAATGGCATGTCGGTCTTCGTTATCGTCAAGCGGATGGCCGACCGGCCGCTGGTTGGGACGATGCGGATCTTACCCAGCCTTTGCACACATCGCCCATAGATCATGGATTTGATATAGCCAAATTTACTTCTCGCTCGCATGGAACTTCAGGTCCCAATCTGACTGACGGAAAGCCGATCCAATTCCGCGGGCCAGGTCACATCGATGGGCGAGTTGCCATTGCAGCCACGGGAGTTGGCAGGGAAACGGAAGTAGAAGGTCCTGATGCCTACATCTGGGAGAAGCTGGGGAGTCGTCACTCAGACAACGCCGTCGATTTTTTGGACAACCACATAGGCAAGGAGGACACTCAGAACAAACCGTTCTTTCTCTATTATCCCTCCAATTCGAACCACGGACCGTATACACCCGATGATTCCATTGGTGGAGTACCGGTCGCCGGGGCGGCAAGAACGGTGTCCGGTGAATCCATGGATAAACGTCATAACTATATTTATGAAAACGATGTGGCTCTCGGACGGCTGATTGACTGGTTGCAGGAGCATGATGATCCTCGGAATCCGGGAAAGAAGCTATTCGAAACGACCATCCTCATATTTACCAGCGACAATGGAGCAGAGAAGGATAGTGATATAGCAACCGGTCCTTTTCGGAGTCATAAAGGATCCGTTTACGAAGGCGGCCATCGGGTGCCCTTTATTGTCAGCTGGCCTGAAGGCGGGGTCGGTGTTACCACCAATCCTGCTCCTATTAGCTTGCAGGATCTGTATGCCACGTTTGCCGAGATTGTTGGAGCGAAATTGCCGGAATTGGGGGCAGGTGAAAAGGGTGCTGAGGACAGCTACAGTATTCTCTCAGCTTTCAAGGGAGCGGACCTGAGTGGAAGGTCGCCTTTGTTTTTCAATGACCACAAGGAAGCCAAAGAAGATCCGGCTGTATTGGCCATGCGCCTGGATTCGCCAACGGTAAACGGTCATCTTTACCAAGGACAGTGGAAACTTTTTTTCGACCCGCAATTGCTTCGAGCAGGGAAAGCCAAACCTTACGAATTGTATAACCTTGCGGAAGATCAATGGGAGACCACGAACCTGATTAACGATTCGAAACTGGGGCCATTGAAAAATCATCTTACCTCCCTGGCCCTACATCATCGAAACGCCGGTGGACACCGCTACACCGAATTTGCGGATTCCGGGCAGATTGTATTCGATTGGGAGGATGGGCATTTCTCAGAAACGGAAACCATCAACGGTATCACTCTCAGTATTCAGCGTCCTAACGATTCAATGCAGGTAAATTCTGGAGAAGCCATTTTGATTCGTTTTGATAAAAATGTTATTGTGGACTCAGCTGCCATCGTTGCGGGTGAAGGGGTATGTGGTGGTTTCTATACCGTGGGTAACCATGCACCGCTTGCCATTTACTGCGTCGACGCTGACCTAGACGATAAAGATCAAAGTGGTGTACTTAGCGACATTGGTTTCCTAAAGGCTGGAGAAATATTACGCCTGGACAGTAGTCCGCATTTCGGGGTTGAAGCATCCGGCCAATGGAGATTGGAGGCTCTTTCGGTTCGGGCGGTAAAATAATTTTCAGCGACTTAGGTAAAAGCGAAAAAGAAGAAGAGTGAACTCTTATCAAATTCACTCTTCCTATTTTCTCAGATAACTAGGGTCTACTGAAAGTCTTCATCGGTAAATATTCGGAGGAAATAGACATCGTCCTCAAGGTCCGGAATCGTTACCTTTATATCACCACCTGTGGTACTTACATCTTATGAAACACCGCGTGGAAACCCTGTCCAATGGGCACAGCCGCTTTCAAGTAAAACTATGGGCTGTAGGTGAAGAAGAGCCTGAGAA
>JAQBYJ010000094.1 GCA_027622555.1 Verrucomicrobiota bacterium | reverse complement strand
GTGGAGACCTTTGACGATAAATCAACGACTTACGTACAAATCAGCCCCCAATCGGCCAAGTCGGGCTAGGGGAAGAAAAGAGGGAACAGGTTCCCGCCCCTGACTTTGATATACAAACCTTCCTCAGGGCAAAGCAAACGCAACAAACACATCCGCCATCGGTTGTCCCCTTCCGCCACCACAGGCAATGACTACGTATTGTTTGCCATTTACCATGTAGGTTGACGGGGTCGCAAATCCGGGGACCGGGAGTTTCCTCTTCCAGATCTCCTCGCCGGTTTCCTGATCGTAACCGCGGAAGTAGCCATCGAGGTTTGCAGCAATCAACACGATTCCTCCAGCAGTAACGATGGGACCACCCCAGCTATGCCTGCCAGTCGGCGGCAGGCCTCGTTCGAGGAGTTCCGGGTATTCGCCAAACGTCTTTTGCCAGAGGTATTCTCCGGTATTGAGATCGACGGCGTTCATGGTTCCCCACGGAGGTTTGATAGCGGGATATCCTTTCGAATCAAGCCACATGGAATTTCCGGTATGCGTGTAAGGAATGGGAGAACTTGTGCTTTGCTGATTATCCGATTCATCGTCGGTCGAAACATCCGGTGACTCGATGTAACGGATTAATTGGTACAGGTCCTTTCCAGGCAGATGTCGAAAGGGAGGCATGGCTGCGCTTCCCTGGATTATTTTATCCTTAATATCGTTCGAGCTCATGCGTTCACTGATCCCAATCATAGTTGGTACGAGTTGGCCAAAGGCGTTTCCACCCGTCAGGTCAATCCCATGGCAGGCGATGCAATTTTGTTTATAAAGGTTTTCGCCGACCGACGCTCTTTCGGAGAGGGTGATCATCGTCAACATCGCTGGCGTTTCATTGGAATTGAAATAGAGCACACCTTTCGGGTCCATTGCTCCGCCGCCCCATTCAGCTCCTCCCCACATACCTGGTAAAACTATGGTATCGGTTTTTTCGCTCGGTGGCATCCACGGAACGTGTGGAAGCACCGTACTGTATTTAATCAGGATTTCCGAGTGCGACTCCGGTGAGATGTCCGTGATTTCATCAACGGTCATTTGTTCTCGAACAAACGGAGCTGGTTTGGTTGGTTTGGGTTGGGTGGGCCAGTCGACTTCGCCGGGCATTTGAGAGCGAGGAACCGGTGCCTCCTCGATGGGGAATAGCGGTTCGCCTGTTACGCGATTGAATACGAAAATGTATCCGTGCTTTGTCAGTTGAGAGACGGCAGGAATCTCTTCTCCGTTACGCTTTACGGTAAAAAGATTTGGAGGAGATGGCAGATCGTAGTCCAAAAGATCGTGATGGACGATTTGGTAATGCCAGACGCGTTTACCTGTTTTTGCGTCGAGGCAAAGCAAGGTGTTGGCGAATAAATTGGCACCGATGCGATCGCCTCCATAGTAATCGAAGGTGGGCGACCCGGTAGGGCAGTAGACCAGTCCACGTTCCTCATCGAGGGAAAGACCGGTCCACAAGTTGCTACCACCAGATGTTTTATACGCTTCAGGCGGCCAGGTGTCGTAGCCAAATTCACCCGGATGAGGGATGGTGTTGAAACGCCAGGCCTGTTCACCCGTCTTAACATTAAACGCACGAATATGCCCCGGAGCTGAGGGGTACGATGGGGACACGCGGCTCCCCATAATATATAGATCCTTAAAAATGATTCCAGGGGAAGTGGAAGTGTAGCTGAGCGTCTCGATATCTCGGCCGAGTCCTTTCTTGAGATCAATACGTCCGGCATCGCCGAATGACTCGATCAGCTTGCCCGACTCTGCATTGATGGCATACAGGTAATTTTCTGATACGTAGAGGATACGCTCCTCCCTGCCATCGGTCCAATAGGTGAGTCCTCGATTTACGCCTGAGCGGTTGACCTGGCCATTACGTGCCCGCTCTTCAAACGGATCGAAGCGCCAACGTTCTTCTCCCGTGGCTGCATTGAGGGCAAATACCATCAGCAAGGCGTTCGTTCCGTATAGGGTGCTATCTATTATCAACGGATTACACTCCAACTGGTTTCCATTGGATGCTGGTCGCTCCCTCATACTAAAGGTCCAAGCCACTTCCAGGTCCTGTATATTGCCTTTATTTATTTGGTCCAGCGAGGAGTACTGGCTTGAGGAATTGTCTCCGAGATAAACCGGCCAATCTGTATTCTGTTTTTCTCTCTGCTCCCCGCATCCCAAGAGTATACAAGTGATGCTGATGAGGAAACTGGTTTGTTTAATACGAAGGATATCCACGGAATTTTTGTCCTCCAAGATGGCAACCAAGTCAAGGTTGGTGATTGAAGGTCATTGACTCAAGTTAGGCAGAGGCGATTGTTTTTGATTATGAAAGCAGGTCGTTTTGTAGGTCCACGGAAAGTTGAATTGATTGATGTTCCATTACCCGAGATGGGTGAGAACGAGGTCCGTTTCAAAATAGAAGCATCCTGTCTTTGTGGATCGGATTCTCCATTGTTCAATTACGATTTTGAAAAACTCAAAAGAGAGGGTAAACAATGCATTACCCATTACATCGATTATGAACAGGATTCCATTTATCCAATGCCAATCGGTTTGTCACTTCATGAGTGCGTCGGAACGGTTACGGAGAGTCGATCATCCCGTTTTAAGGTAGGTGACTTTGTTCTAGGTGTACCGGTGATGCAGCGCGGTTTTTTTGAATACCTGACCCTGCCGGAAGAACGCATATATCCCATGCCAAGCGGACCTGTATCCAAACAAGAGGTGCTCATGAGTCAGCCGCTTGGAACCATCCTTTTTGGATTCCGGAAACTTCCTGATATTAGCGGAAAATCAGTTGTGGTGATTGGCCAAGGCCCCATTGGCCTCATGATGAACAGTGTGTTAAGAAACCTCGGAGCCCGTCAGATCATTGGTATCGATAATCTCGCTTACCGAACGGAAGTGGGTAGGCAGATGGGTGCCACGGATGTTATTGATAGCTCAATAGAGGATACCCGCGAAAAGGTTAAGCAGCTGACTGAAGGTGCTGGAGCGGATATTGTGTTAGAAGCGGCCGGGCATCATGAATTGTCCATCGATCTTGCGGTCGATCTGGTTGCTCACGACGGACACGTCATGCAATTTGGTGTTACCGACCATACCTATATGGATCATTACCCTGCCGGGAAGTTGTTCTATAAGAACGTGTCGCTTCACAACTCGGTCGGAGCCTATTATGAAAAGGACTTTGTTGAAGCCTCACGGCAGATTGCTTCTGGTGAGGTGGATGTGAAGCCTTTGCTCACACATACTTTCAAACTGGATCAAGTTCAGAAGGCGTATGAAACCTACGTCGATCGATCGGATAACGCGTTGAAAGTGTTGTTGGATTTCTCGTAGTGGCCAAAGCATTTTCGGCGTCAAAGTAACAAATCAGATGATATCTTAGATTTCGTTTCCGGCGCGCATCTGAATCCCGCAGTGACAATTGGCTTTTTCATTGCTCGGCGCATGAATGGATGCGAGGTGCTTCATTATATTGGGAGTAGTTTATCGGAGCCATTCTAGCTAGCGTAACTCTAAGACTTTTATTCCTGGGAAATAGCCCACTGGGTGCTACGTTGCCAGCGGGGTCCGCTTGGCAGCCCTTTGTCCTCGAAATCGACATTACCGGGATGCTGATGTATGTAATTCTGAGTGTTTCAACCGGAGCTAAAGAAAAAGGGATTACGGCTGCCATTGTACGCGTGAAGAGGGTTGTTGTGTGGCAATGTCAAAAGAAGATCCGAATGCCTAACTCTACGCTGCGACCTGGGAGGGGTACCAAATCTTTAACAAAGGAAGTGTGGGGTCGGGCTTCTTCGTTCGATAGATTTCGGCCAACGGCAAATAACTCGATGGCGCTTTCCCCGAAGTCAACCTGGTAAGTGATGTCGGCGAATATCAGAGTGTAACTATCAGTGGGGGTTTCTTCGAAGGCTAAGTGGCTGGCCCTGGCGTGATATCGTGTGCCCAGTCCAAGTGACCAGGAGCCTGCCTCGTAGCCGAAGCGACCGCCAATCCGGCGTGTCGGAATACGGGGGAGATTGCTGCCTTCGGTTGTATTTGTAGCGCGCGTCTGGTCGATGGTGATATCGAAATGAAAGCGTTGCTCGGGCGTATCCACGATGTGAATGCGTAGGTCGAACTCATAGCCGTGGATATCGGCATCTACCGCTTCTGCCTTGAGAATGTCGAGACCCCCATTTTCGGCGTCGGGATATAGGTTTTCGAATATCTCATGATCGACGTGCTCCATGAAAATGTAGTCCTGAAAGTCGGAGTAGAAGAGGGTGAACTCTCCGGTTAGGTAGCCGAAGGATTTTCTCCATGACATATCGATGCTCAAGGACTGTTCTTTCCCTAAGTCCGGATTACCTATCTCGAAGGATCCTGATCCAATGTGGGGTCCGAAGGCATATAGCTCAGCGGCATTGGGTGCCCGTTCATTGAATGAAAGATTCGTAGCGAATGTACTGTTGTCTTCGAATCTTCGAAGCACTCCAGCTGAAAAATTGTAGGTCGTCTCATCCGCATTGTTGAGGGGTTCTTCAGTGGGATCGAGCTTCTGGTGCCCGATGCGTCCGCCGAATTCCAGGGCGCCCCAAAGGGTTTCGAGTCGTTCCACGGTAAAAAGGGCGTAGTCGTGCTTCTCGTTGCTTGGGATAAACGCCTCCTCCCCTATGGCTGCGAAGGATTCATTTTTAACAGCGAGGCCCAGAGCTCCCGACCAATCGCCTATTGGGCGATGAATGCCAGATAAGCGAAGATCAAACCCGTCTCGTTTAAAAATGGTGCCGATTTCCCGATCGTCAGGCTCCCCTTCCAGTTCGGTGTGTTGGTAGTCACCGTAACCCGCGTCGAGTTCGACCGATTTGAAAAAACCTCCGAGTTCGGCCCATTCAATTCGCAACGCAGAACGTCGGTTTTTAAGATCGATCGCGACACTCCCTTCTTCTTTCTCCCTTTCCTCTTCATGATCTACGGCTTCGTCATGTTCTTCCTCATGACCGTGGCTGTGTGAGTGGCCGGGTACTCCGTAGAAGGAATCGAGTTGGGTGTAGGAGAAACTATAGCCTGTGGATTCGCTAAACCATCCTGCTCCCACCGCGACGGTTTCGGATTCGGCAAAGCTGTTTTCGAGCGAGCCGAAGATTTCATTTTCGTGTTCTTCCTCATTCTCCGACGCCCGCAGGAAAGCGGATTCTGCGTAGCCGGGAATGTCATAATCCACCGACTTGCGTTTGAAGTAGTTGAGGCTCCAGGCGAATCCACCTTGACCACCCTGGACAGAAACGCCACCTGACTTCTCTTCGGATACGAAACCGTATTTAAACTCCGCTTCGCCAGTGATACCCTCTAGTGCTTCGCGTGGTAGGGATTTATCGATTACGTTAACCACGCCACCGATGGCTGCGTTTCCGTAGAGCAGCGAGGCAGGTCCACGCACCACTTCGATTTTGTTAATCATGAGTGGTTCTACCGCTACTCCGTGATCAGGACTGGTGAACGATACATCAAAGGTGTCGGTACCGTTTTGTAGGATGCTTACCCGATCGCCGTCGAAACCCCGGATGATCGGACGGCCAGCGCCCGGCGCATAGCTGGAGCTGTGAATACCTGGTTGGCCGTCGAGGGTCGCGCCGAGTGAAGATTGACGGCTACGCCGGAGTTCGGCGGTAGCGACATAACTGTTCGGAACCACCACATCCTGCTGACGCAGAGCAAAGGGACTGGCGGTGATATTGACTTGTTGAAGATCAAAAATCTCATTGTTGGGCCCGTCTGGTTGAGCGAATATGGAAAGTGGGGACGCAAAAATGCTAAGAAAAATAATTGTTTTACGATACTGTTGCACAGTTTTATTACAGGGACATAGCCTGTTTATCTTCAGAATTAAAGTGTGAATCACATGCCAATGCATGACGGTAAATATTCCGACATAGCCTAAGTTGGCAGGGGCAATTATACGTTACCTGAAGTGATTCGGAGGACTTCGCGCGGCGTGCTTGGCTATCGGAGGCGCTTCCTCTAAATAATCCGTTTGAGCTTCAACCGTTTCAACGACTTCAAAGGTACTCCAGCGGAGCGGTTCAGTATCTTGAAAAATCCCATCTGCAAGCATGGCTATTGTGCAAACGTGATCGTCGCCTGTTACAGGATCCGATTGATTTTCAGTTGAAGAGCAACATTGGTGGCGCTCACAATCGCCGATACCGTGTAACCAACCATGCAACTGTGGACTGGCAATCGCGAACTGAGCCAGGAGTAGTTCAAGGACCAAGAGTAAGGTGATACTTTTTCCCTGTAGCCCCGATGTGCATTGGGATACTTTTTTTATAAATCTGCTACCACCGACCATGTTAACGACATCGTGATAGTTGCTTCATCAGTGTCAATAAATTTGATGTTACAGAAGCGTGAAATTTGCCCTTATCATCAAACTTTTGTGGGCAGTTTTGTGAAAATGATTTACTCCAGTTGCTCAATGCCGAATATGCAAAGCTCAAAATATTACCGCAATTTCTTTGAATTATGAGCCGAACAAAATCTTATCCAACCCGTTGGTGGCCTCTCGTTGTTATTTGGATTCTTGCGTTCGGTGTCTGGATCTATTTTGCACTCACGAACCAGAACAATCGGCAGGTGCAGGTTATGTCGTCTATTGCTATTATGGTGGCTTCCGGCGGCTTATCGATGATGTGGCTACTCGCTTTGTCGCGGTTGCCATGGAAGGTGCGGTTGAAGGGGCTTGGGGTTGTCGTTGGATTGCTTTTAGTCTTCGCCGCAACCTTTCGTGTCGAAGGTGTTTACGGAGATTTGATTCCGATTGTGAAATTCCGGTGGTCGGGTGCTGAGGAAAAAATTGCGGTTGGTGTAGCCGATTCAACTCAGGAATTAATAGGTAGTTATCCTCAGTTTCTTGGGCCTACCCGGGACACCAAAGTAAATGGAATTAAACTCGATCCTGATTGGGGATCTCATCCTCCCGAAATGATTTGGAAACAACCGATTGGTGAAGCCTGGTCCGGATTTTCCGTAGTGGGTAATCGTGCGATCACTCAAGAGCAGGATGGCGAAGAAGAGCTAGTCGTTTGTTATGAATTACTGACAGGGGAGAAGATTTGGGAGCATCGATATCCTGCTTTTTTTAATAATCCCATTGGAGGGGTTGGTCCACGAGCGACTCCGACTATTGAGGAGGATCGAGTTTACGTACTGGGAGCGGTGGGCGACTTTATGTGCCTGGATCTTGTAAAGGGTGATCCAATTTGGAGTTTTAACGTATTGGAGAAACACGGAGCCTCTCTTCCGGAGTGGGGTATGGCTGGATCGCCTCTCATTTATGAGAATCTCGTGATTCTATCGGTTGGTGGAAGGAATGGTCACTCACTGGTCGCTTATGATAAACAAACAGGTGGTTTTGTGTGGAGTGGGGGAAGTGATAAAGTACATTGGAGCTCACCGGTTGTATATGAAGTTGCCGGAAAGATTCAGATTTTGGCTTTCAACAATTCGGCTTTGTTCGCGCACGATGTAAGCGATGGAACCGTCTTGTGGGAATATCCCTGGGAAACAAAAGGCCAGCCTCATGTGGCCGTGCCAATCCTGGCACCTGGAGATCGGATACTGCTCTCCAGCGGTTATGGCAAAGGCGCTGAGCTTATACAGATTTCGAACAACGCTGATGGCGAACAATCGGTTGAGCGGGTCTGGCGAACCCTTCACCTGAAGGCCAAATTTAACAACTACTTCTTTAAAGATGGGTATGTGTATGGATTGGATGACGGCATGCTAACCTGTATCGATGTTGAGAAAGGTCGAAGGACCTGGAAAAAAGGCCGGTATGGGCATGGGCAAAACATTTTAGTCGATAACCTGATGCTTCTCACTACTGAACGGGGCGAAGTTCTCTTGATCGAACCCATTCCGGAAGAGCCACGAGTCCTAGCTTCTTTTGAAGCGCTGGAAGGAAAGAGTTGGAATCCGCCTGCGTTGGTCGGTGAATACCTTTTGCTCCGCAATCACCTGGAAGCAGCGTTGTACCGGTTACCATTGTTGGAAGAGTAACTGACCAGGGTAGGGACAGATTGCCAAGCTGTCCGGAAATTTGTCGAAAGATTATCGGTCGCCGCGGCGAGGCAGCCGAACCTGTTTACACGAAGTTCCTAATTTGTAGGAGCTGCTTTAGCTGCGATTTCCCGGGAATGCCAAGCCCCAGCTTGGCATCTTTTGTAGCACTGAACATTGACACCCTTAACCCAAAGCAAGAGTATGAGGACGAGTAAGAGGGCGAGTAAGTTTTTCTACTTCTTTCCCACCCATCGCAGTCGATACACTTTATTTCCCGTATCATCGCTGAAAAGAAGAGAACCATCGGGGGCCTGAACGCAGTCGACTGGGCGGCCCAGGACTTCGTCCCCTTTCAAGAAACTTACCATAGCTTGTTCACCATAGGGTTTTCCGTCTTCGAAGAGGATGCGTGCCAAGCGGTAGCCGACTTTTTCGGTAGCATTCCAGCCTCCTTTTTGGGCGACAAAGGCGTCGCCATGCGCGCCAGGAATTTTGTTTCCGCGATAAAAGGTAAGAGAGTTGGCTGAGCTGTGAGCTGCCATCGTCCACTCTGGAATCGTTGCCATTCTTGCGTAGTCCATCAGCTTGGGATGATCGATAAACATGAGGTTGGGCATGTTCTTTCCTACCACCCATGGATGTCCATAAAACTTACCTTCCTGATAATGATTCAACTCGGCCGGAGGATTATGGTCGGTGATCGGCTGTCCTTCCGTCGCGTGGTTTTCGCCCTCCATTCCCCATGCCATTTGGTCGATATCGTGATCGACACCCCAGATTTCGTCGGTTCCGGGGCGAACTACCAGTTTCTCGGAATTCCGTATTCCTGATGCGAACAGTTTTTTGTCACTCCCATTCAATTTGAACGACCAGATTTTCTTACGTTCGGAGGCATCGATAGGTTCATCAGTGGCATTGGTTTGATCGCCCACATGAGTGTATATACGACCCTTATGGATGAGCAGTGCGCGCCATCGGTGACCCGTGGGCTTGCCAGTAGGTAGATCATCCTCGCCTAAGATTTCTTCCTCCAGGTCTGCCTTGCCGTCGGCATCTGTATCTTTGGCGCGTGAAATCGCATTCAACTGCGAAAAATACAACCAACCGTTGTGTAACTGAATGCCTTGGAGTCTTGTATTTGCGTCCTTGCCTTCGATGAAGGGTGTTATGGATTCATACTTTCCGTCGCCATCTAGATCCTTGCAGGCGAGGATTTTTCCTTCGGCAATCACACTCACATACAAGGTTCCATCGGTATCCAATGCCATAAATCGAGGCTTCTTGATCGTATCTTCGGCAACCGTTAATTCGAAGCCATCACGAACCCAGACACCGTCGGGTACTTCTGCGAAGGCGAAATGTGGAAAGAAAGCGAATAGGAACAATGAGATACAAGATATAATGGGACGTTTGATCATTACGCGTTTTTTAGATAATTCTTTTGTTGGAGCAAATTTATTCGCGACATTATGTTATTGTGCCAAGCTGGGTCTCGGCATTCCTCGGAAAAGTCTCGAATAAATCTGCTCTCGTTTCTTCTGCCTTCTGCAGGAAAAACTCGCTACAATCTTAAAGCTACCTGGCGTATTTCGCATATTCGGAAACATGTTTGCCCAGGTAGTTCACCCACTTCCCTTGAACAAAATGAGCTATGCCGAAATCGCGGATGACATTCTGATCAGTCTGCAAAGATACTCAAAATCATTGTAAGCCTTGAAATTACTAGATGCTCACAACTTGGCCTCAAGTATGGAAATCACAGGTATCGTCCATTATGTGACCAGAGTATGCGTCTTGATATAGTCGGGGTCGATGTTGACGCCGAGGCCCGCGCCCATTGGGACTTTGATGAATCCATCGATACTTTCAAAGGGTTCTGCTTTGCTTTCAACCGGAACGGTGGTGCCGTTGGCATCTCGAGTGTGGAACATCTTGAATTCGTGATATTCGGAGGCGGCGGGGCAGACAGACACCATTTGCAGCATGTAGACATAACCCAGACCACCTCCCGAAATGTGGGGTGTAATCTTGAGCCCGGCAGCTTCGGCCATGCGGGCCACTTGCATGGTGCGAATCATGCCTCCGTAGTAAAACAGGTCAGGTTGCACGATCTGGAAAACTTCGTTACCGATCAGGTAACGGAAGGCATGCACGCCAAACTCCTCCTCGCCTCCGGCCATGGGAATACTCAGTGCCTGTTCCACCTGTTTTTGTTCTTCGTACCAATCCCAGGGGATCGGTTCTTCGTAGAAATAGTAATTATACTCTTCGAGTATCTTTCCAATACGGATGGCTTCCTTCACATCGTAGGTCCCATTGCCGTCGATCATGAGGACCATGTCGTCTCCAAACAGCTCCCGGGCCATGCGGATAAGCTTTTCGGTACGGCCCGGGGCGTTTTCGTTGTTCACGCCCAGATTGTCACCACGTCCGGCGCGGATTTTTATAGCCTTGGCCTTGGTTTCTTCCCAGTCCTGTTTGACGAGCTCGAGAGAGACTTCCGGTTCTTTGAGACGCAGGTCTCCCAGGCGTGTGCCCAGGTAGATGGAGATATCCGGAGTCGTTAAGTCGCCTATCAATAGTCCGGCCGGCCTGTTGGCGATGTTGCCTAGCATGTCGAGGATGGCGAATTCGATGGAGGCAATCTGCACGCAGAGTGGAATGCCTTGCCTTTTAATATTATGCTCGTGGGCGTTGTAGATAAGTTGATCCAGGTCGCGCGCATCCTTGCCGGCAAAATATTGATGCAAATTGTGCATAAACGCCGGCCAACTTGACTTGGCAATAAACGGATGCCCGATGGAAACACCCTCCGCGCCATCTTTCGAGCGCACCCGGCAGATGCAGTTGTCCCGGTCGCGAAGCAGTTCGAGGCTTTCGATGATTACCGGGTCGGGGAACAACTCCCGCTTCAGCACCGGTTGTTTGAGTACGGCATCGAGAACGGAATAGTCGGTTTTAGCTGCGCCTGACTTTGAACTGCAAGATGCCAGGGGTAGGGTTGCTGAAGCGGCTCCAGCAAGGGTTGCTGATTTAAGAAAGTTTCTTCGAGTTGTTTTCATAATTTAGGGCTTATCTATCCTCCCTAAACAGGATCAGAATGCAACTCAGACTTGTTGGTAGGTGATCTATTCCACTTCCCAGCCCTTGCGAACCGACTCTTTAATGTATTAATCGGTTATTTCCCTAACCAATCATTTTTCGGGAGGGACTATATTCTGATTCAGATTAAACACATTGTCCGGGTCGTACTTGGACTTTATCGCAAGTAGACGATCATAGTTCGGGCCAAAACCATCTTTGATGCGATCCGTTTCTTCACTTGTCATGAAATTGATATAGACTCCGGGCGCTGCGAACGGCTTGGTCGCGGCAAAGAGATCTCGAGCCCACTGGATACAGAATTCATCGTCCCCTTCTTCCCGCCACCGGCCGTGCATGTTCACCACGTATTTGGTATGCCTGTGGCTATAGGCGGTAGCCTCTGGAGCCATCGAACCGCATACACCTTCAATATGGGCGAAGAAGATCTCGCACTCTGGATGCGGCAAGGCGGACGCATATTCGATCATGGTGTCGAGAAAGGGATCAGACAAATCAGTAAAGTTGTGTGACTTCCAGTAGTTGCGAGCCCCCTCGGTAAGCAACGGATCAAATGCCTGTTGCCAACCGGCAAAGGGCATCTCGCCAGCGTGCACGCCTACAGGATTTCCGAAGGATTTTAATGTATCCACGAATCCCTGGCCTTCGGCGGCATCGCCGTTATGACAAAGTGCCAGTACCAGGACATCCTGCCCGTGGACTTCTTCCAGGAGAAATGGCAAGGGAGGAGCTTTGCGCAATACAACCCAAACCGCCGTACCCAGTGGCAAGGTTGGTGCATATTCACGGTATTTCTGAAGCACGGTCATTCGCTCCTCGGCTGGAAAGACGATTAAACCCGCGGTTACCATACTCATGGGGTGAGCTTGAAAGGTCCAGCGTGTGACGATGCCGAAGTTGCCTCCGCCACCTCGCAAAGCCCAAAACAGATCGGAGTTTTCCGTCTCGCTGGCTTCCAGAACATCTCCGCCAGCCGTTACGATCTGCACTGAGAGCAAGTTATCCGAAGTCATACCGTGCTTTCGCGTCATCCAGCCGATACCGCCTCCAAGAGCAAGACCGCTAATGCCAGTGGTGGAATTGATTCCCGTCGGCACCGCCAGTCCGAATTCCTTGGTCTCGTGGTCGATATCACCAAGCATCGTCCCCGGACCGGCTGTCACGGTATTCGTGTCAGGATTCACGGATACAGCTCGTAAAGCTGATAGATCGACCATAAGTCGATTGTCGGCGATTGCAGTTCCAGCGATATTATGCCCCGCACCGCGGACAGAGATTTCCATCCCCGTCTCCTTGGCAAACGCGAGACAGGCTTTCACGTCGGCGACTCCACTGCAGCGAACGATGACCGATGGGCGGCGACTGATCATGCCATTCCAAATGGCGCGGACTTCATCGAAGTTAGACGAATCAGGAAATACGATTTCTCCGCGCACGGAGGCTTTCAATGTGTCGAAATTAGGTTGGGTGGGTGTTGTCATGATTTAAGTGTTATGGATTAATTCTTGTTTTTAAATATTACTTTTCTCCAGTGAGCTTGGCGTGCATGTGATTCATTACGGCACAGTGATCGGCTTCGGGGCTGAACAGGATGACTTCCGCATCTACTCCGACTTTTACCGTGTGGCCAGGAGGCCAATAAAAGAGGTCGCCGCCAGAAATGATTTCTTCCGCTCCATCGGTATAGGTGATCGTAACTTCGCCTTCTATCATATAGCCCCAGTGTGGGGACTGGCAAAGATCGTTCTCCAATCCTTGTAGCAGAGGCGCAATGTCGGTACCCGCGCTGAGCGAGAAATATTCGCCGGCGATCTTTCCATAACCAGTGGCGTCACCGAAGTTAAGGACCTGGCGAGCGATTGCTCCGGGAACATCGAGTTTAACGGGAACATCTGATTTTGAGATATGCATTATCTTTTATTGTTTTATGTATGTTGAGAAGGGGTTGGTTGGAGTTAAGTTAGCATTCTAGCAGCAAAGCGTTTGCTAAGCGTTCCGTGGACCGTTCTTTTCGAAAAAAAACTCCGAAAATCCTAGAATTACCGTTCCGTGGGCGTTTAATCTTCGAGAAAACGGTTCGCCGCTTTTAAATCCTGGCTTTCAAAGCCTTCGCTGAATCTGCCGTATACCTCCTCGAGCTGCCTTCTGCTCTCGTTGGATCTATCGGATCCCTTTCAGAGCTTCGCCAGACTCAGTGCCGCTCGCAATTCAAGTAACAAGCTCTCTTGCTTGCGAGCAATGTTCAACGCCTGCTTGTAAAGCTCGTTCACCTCACTGTTCGATTTACCGCAGGCAAGCAATAGTTCACCACGAACCCGAAGCAATTCAGCGTCGAAGAAAGTCTCATCACTTTTTGTCAATGTGCCTTCCAGTGTATCTATTATACTGACTCCCTGTTCGGGTTCTCCCAGGTGCTGATAGGCTTGAGCCATAAGAACCAAAAAAGAGGAGAGGCTAATCGTATGGTTCCGCTCTACGCAGAGGTCGAAATTCTTCCGCATTCGAACCAGTCCCTCACGACCATCCTCTTGCAGAACCTGTAGGTAGCCTTGCATCATTTCGCAGCGTGTTTCCCAAAACGAGAGTTGGTGCTCGATGCTAAGTACCTTGAATTTCTCTACGCATTGCTTCGTCAGTTCAAGGTCCCCGATGCTCAAGCAAACCTGTCCGCTAAAGCTCAGCACGTAACCTTCTGTGTGTGGATGATCCAGGGAACGGGCAAGTGCGATTGCTTCAGCGACATACGCAGCCCCACGATCCAGTTGCCCAAGAAAAACCAGACTCCAGCCGAGGCGACAAAGACAAATAGCTTTGGGATCCTGAGCGTACTGAGCTATATGGATAGGACTCAAGGACGAGTCATAGCGTTCGATTGATCTTTCGAGGTGTTCCCGGCTTTCCAGAAATCGTCCAAGCCAAAAGGTTGCCACTCCAAGGACGTATTCTGACTCCACATTTAGAATCTCGTCCTGATTATCTTTGTAATAGGTGCCCAGCTTCCCGGCTAATTCCAAAGTCTCGTGCAAATTTCCAAATACCAGATTGTAGAGGGCCAAAGCGCGTAGAACCGGAGCCGACGTGGGCCGGTTCAAGAGCGAACAAAGTTCCTGCGAACGCTCGTATACGCGCTGAACACCCGGGGCCTGGTAGCCATACTCTGCTACATGGCAAACGCCCAAGGCAGTGCAGAAATCGAGCTCCTTTTCCAGGTTTTCCATGGTCGAGGGTAGGCGGCTCAGAAGCCCCAAAGCTTTTTCGAAAAGACGTATAGCCTCTCTCGTGGCATGCAACTCTTTTGCCGAGTGTCCGGCTTTCCGGTAGGCTTCGATCGCTTTGCTGACCTGACCCGCTTCCTCGTAATGCGATGCGAGTTGAGCCATCACCGTATCAAGATTCGTTTCGAAAAATGTCTCCAAAACATCGGAAGACTTCCGGTGTAGTAAACGGCGTTTTGGCGTACTGATCTGCTTGTAAGTCACCTCCCGCAGTTTGTCGTGGGTAAAGTCATACATCCCCGCCTCTTGCTCGCGGATGATTCGTTTTTCCCAAAGCTCGTCGAGCAAAGCAATGGTCTCGTCCTCGGACTTTCCGCTTACATCGACCAGCATCTCGATTGTGAACGCTCGTCCAAATACCGCTGCGATTCGTGAAAGCTCCAGAGCCTCATGAGATAACTGGGCCAAGCGCGTCGTGAAGACAGCGTGCACTTTCTGTGGTAAGGTCGCCGAAAACTCCAGTGCTCCTTTCGAGTCGAGCGAATGATCCAAGCGATTTCGCAGACCCGCACGCACACTTTCGACCACGAAAAGCGGATTCCCTTCGGTCGTCTCATAGAGCCGGGCAATCTCGCGAGAGCTAAGTTCGTGTCCCGCGACTCCTGAGGCGATCAAGGCTGCCTCCTCTGCCGAAATCGGGCCAAGCTGGATTTGGCTCAACTGGCCATCCCGACTCAATTCCCTCATCATGTGTTGCAACGGATGATCCTGTGTCAGCTCCTCTTCGCGAATCGTACCCGTGATGAGAAGTTTTCCCGCAGGAGCGAAACGTAGTAAAAAGCGTAACCACTCAAGCGATTCCTGATCCGTCCATTGCATGTCGTCGAGCAGGAGCATCACCGGCTCGTCCTTGGCAAGGATCGCCCGCGACAGGGCTTCGAACAGAAGATGCCGCTGCGAATTCCCCTGCTCAGTGGACGAATCCGGAAGATCTGGGAACTTCGCACGAAGCTCCGGCATTACGCGGGCGACCTCTGAGAGCCAAACGGGTTCGAGTTTTGCCAGTGCAGGATACAGCTCTGCCGAACGCATCCATTGGCAAACAGGAGCGTATGCAAGCCGTCCTTCCGCTGAGTAGGACCGAGTTCGGCAGGTTGCCACACCCTGTCGAGCGAGCGATACGTAAAGCTCTTCCGCCAAGCGGGATTTTCCAATTCCAGCCTCTCCGATCAAAACGATCAAATGTGCCTGACCCGATAGCGCAATCTTCCAGGCGTCTCTAAGCTGTTTCCACTCTGCTTGCCGTCCTTGCAAAGGGAGCTCAGGTTCAGCAACGGAGCCTGCTTGCGAGTTACTTTCAGACTCCAGCGGTTCCTCTTTAAGCAACTTGCGATGTTGCTCGTTCGTGCGCTCGCTCGTCGATACATCGAGCTCCTTACGTAAGACCGTTTCACAATCCCGAAACACCTTCAGTGCCTTTGCTCGGTCGCCACTAAGCGAATACAGTCGCATCAATGCTCGGTAGGTTTTCTCTTGTGTTGGTTCGAACTGTCGCTGCTTCTCACAATACCTAATTGCCTCAGTGTAGTTGCGGTTACCCTCATGACAGTCTACTGCAGATTGCAACGCCAACCCGTACCGCTGACGCAAATCTTCCCGCTCCTCTTCCACCCAGTCATCATAGTGACCGGGCAACAAGTCGCCCCGGTAGAGTTCGATTGCTCTTTCAAATCGTGCGGTCGCAACCGGAAGATCCCCTCGCTTACAAGCGATGCGCGCCGAAGAATCTGCCTCCTCGAACAAATCGACGTCCAGCTCTACCTCTGATTTCCATTCGATCGTCTTCGTATTCGCTTCGATGAGAGAGTCTGCATCCGGTAAAGCCTTACGTAACTCGTGCAACAAGTGACGGAAATTTGTGAGTGCCTGCTTCTCGGTGGATTCCGGCCAGAACTGATAAGCGAGCCGTGACCGCGAAAGCGGCGTGCCCCGCTTCATGAGGAGGAATGCAAGGAGCGTTCTCAGACGAACCGTGTCGATCGCTGGATACGGAGATTCATCTAGTGAGAGAACAAATTCTCCGAGTAATTGGACTTTAAGTTTTGCAGGCAAAAGGAGAAGGTTGAAGGCAATCAAATTGAATGGCTTCTGAACTTTCAAGAATACAGTCAGAAAATACCATCTAGAAACCCTCCGGGGTTTCTGATCATTCTTCCACTTTGTTTCAATCGAGTGGGATGAGAGCAGATTAGTCCAATTCCTTTACCGAGAAGGAACCAAAAAAGTGGAAGACCTGGTTGTTTGATAGTATTTAATGAGGTTTCGATTCAGGGTCGTGCCCAGGACTTTGTGCAAGCTGGAAAATGGCAGGGTAACGAATGGGGCCGAAGGTAACGAGACCGATATACTCGATACGGGCGTTTACGTTCTGTAAATCGGAGCGGAGATCGACACCTCCTGCATGCGGGCGTGGAAATCAATAATCGGGCGATCTCCGGGAGCCGGTACCAGGTAAATATTCAAAACCGCCTGCCTATAAAAGCTGAACCAGCTCTAAACCACTTCCCAGCCTTTTCGAACCGGCTCTTTGATAAACCTGTCAGCGTCCGGTAGTCCAATCGCCTTCATATTCTTGGCGTCCCACTTTATTTTGGCGCCACCCATGCGAACGGACAACACACCCAATAGTGCGATTTCAGTCAGGCGTGCGGAATACTCAAAGTTAGCACTGGAGGCCGGTCCACCCTTGATGGCTTCGATCCAATCACTGTGGTGACCACTGACTCTTCGAATCGATTTCTTGGGTTTGTCGATTGAGCCACGCAGTTCCTGCGGGAAGATCCGTGGGCTTCCACCTGCACCATCACATTGGATGGTTCCCTTACTGCCTTCAAAGAGAAGGCCGCGTTTGGACAGTTCGAAATTATCGGGGAATGACTCATGATGAGCTGGACGACCAGAACCTGCATACCAGGTGATCTTCATATCTTTTTGTTTTCCATTGGCCTTAAAATCGAAGTAGCCGAGTTCTCCGTGCGGAGCGATCTCCTCGTTGCTCTGGCCGATAGGATAAATCTGAACCGTTTCGGGTATCTTCAGATCGTAGGCCCATACGGTGGCGTCCATATCATGACAGGCGAAGTCACCGATCGCGCCGCAGCCAAAACGCCAGAAGTCGCGCCATTTTACCGGCGTATAGTCTTCATGGTAAGGGATGGATTCCCTTGGTCCCAACCACAGGTCCCAATCGAAATTGGGTTGAGGAATGGTACTGCCCAAAGGCATATCGTGAAGTCCATTGGTCCAGCGGGTTGCGTGGCACCAGGAGTGCGCTTGAGTAACGTCTCCAATAGCTCCGGCTTTCAGGAGTTCTACTACTTGGCGAATTCCTTCCGAACTGTGTCCCATGTTACCCATTTGGGTGGCTACGCCGGTCTCTTTGGCGATCTCCGCAAGCTTACAGTTTTCCCAGAGGTTGTGCGCCATGGGTTTTTCAACGTAAACATGCTTTCCAGCGCGCATGGCATTGGAAGCTACAAAGGCGTGCGTGTGGTCAGGAGTTGCGCAGAGGATCGCATCGAGTGACGTTTCCTTCTCCAGCATCTCCCGGAAGTCGACGTATTCGCCCACTTTGAAGTTGGGAGTCTTTTTCTGATAGTGCTCTTCAATCTCGTCTTTGACAGGACCGCGGCCTGCTATATCGCGATAGTAAAAGGAGTTGAGATTCCAGTATTCCGCCGGATCAGCAATAGCTGTTACCTGTACATCGTCCAACTGGAGTAGCTGGCGCATATTGTGTTGCCCCTGTCCTCCGCAACCAACGATGCCTACGTTAACCTTTTCACTGGGTGCCACAAAATTGGCGCCGCCTAAAACGTGGCGAGGAATTATCATTGGAAAAGACAACACCGCTGTAGTCGTAGCGGCAGTCTTCACGAATTTTCGTCGGGATACTGACATGGATGAAGAACGATTATTTTGTTTTTTAAACTAACTTGGTGACGCCCGGGATGGCCACTTCAGCTAAAGGATAGTCTCCAAACTTCCATTCTTTCGGAGTCAGATCAAGCTTCGATGCGTTCATCGCCCACTCCCATTTAAGGGCACGACCTGAGTAAGCGGCCATCCGACCAAGTATGGCGGTCATAGTGCTTTGTGCTATGCGCTCACCCTCGTTGATAGCCTTACTGTTACGAATGGAGTCCAGCGTATCTGCGTATTCGACGACAGCTGGATTTGGAGTAGGTCCGTTATATTCCCAGTTGGTCTTTCCAGAGATCGTTGCATTTGCGAAACTCGACTTCAGTTGGCCTTTTGTTCCAAACATGACCAAATCGTTGCGACCGCTAATGCCGTCCATTTGTGCACCCAGGTGGGTAACACGTGCGCCGTTCGGATATTCGTATTCAATGGAAATATTGTCCCATACATTCGGGTAGGCGGGACCGGTTCGTGACTGACGACCACCGGTGCCAATAACTTGGACGGGGTGTCCGCCCATGATCCAGTCAACGATGTCCAGGTTGTGAACATGTTGTTCCACGATGAAGTCTCCGGACGACCAGGTGCAAAACAGCCAGCGGCGTAGTTGCCACTCCATGTCGGACCATTCAGGTCTTCGGACGGCTTCGCTTTCCCGCCAATCAGAGAGGGCTCCACCCAGGCGGGTGGACTGGCCGCTCATGATATCACCCATCGCACCGCTACGGACTTGTTCAACCAGTGCTTGAAAATGTCTTCCCCGGCGCATCTGAGTACCGGCTACTACAGTCAGGCCTTTTTTCTCAGCCAGCTTGGAGGTTTCAATAATGTGCTTCACGCCTGCTGGATCTACCGCAACCGGCTTCTCAATGAAACAGTGTTTGCCCGCTTCAACAGCCGCTCTGAAATGGAGAGGGCGGAATACAGGCGGTGTGGTTAATATGATGAGATCCACGTCGCTCGCGATGACCTTCTTGTAAGCATCGAAGCCGTGGAACATGTTCTCCTTTTTGACCTTGTAGATTTGATCGAAGGGCAGTTCCCGGCGTGCGAAGCTGGCCTTGATCTTATCCTTGGCCTGGTCGAGGTGATCTTTGAATAGATCACCCATGGCCACGAGCTCGATATTCTGGTCTGCGTTAGCACAGTCAGTGATGCCGGCTCCACAACCACGACCTCCCAAGCCGATCAGGCCGACACGAATTTTTTCCTGATGATGATTGCCATATACGCGGGGAACGTTTGCCAGCAATGAAGCCACTCCTGCAGCTCCGGTTGTTTTAATAAATCTGCGACGGGATATTGGATCGATACTCATAATATGTTTGAGGTGAAATGGATTCTGCTACCTTAACTTAGTTTGTCAAAATTACTATAAGAGAATTCCGAAGGAAAAGACTATCCTGAATTCGTGAGATAAAATTGAATAAAAAGATGGAACCTGTTGGGGTTCAGTGGCTAAAGTAGCCTTGATTCTCTGGCTGCTCAGAAAATAATCGAGGAGTTAGGGGAAACGTATTTGGGGTGTTCTCCAATTCCGTTCAAATAATAATCATTTGATTAGAACTTTCAGGATTCAATCTATTCCTGAATGGTTCCGAATTGGTCGCCAACGAGGACTGTCAATACGCTTTGATTGACAGTCCCGACTTAGACGCAAATTATCGGGATTTGCCATTAAATGTTCGGTAGTCTCCTTTCTTCTCGCAGACATTATTCTAGAGAAGCTTATTATGTCTGAGTCTCCTACAATCGAATTCATTGCCAAGAAGGCAGGTGTAGCAAAATCAACGGTTTCACTTGCGCTGAGAAATAGCCCGAAGCTTCTGGAGCAAACGCGATCGAGGATTCAAAAGATCGCTCAAGAACTCGGATATAAACCGAATCCATTGGTCAGTGCACAGATGGCCCATATTCGCAGTCACAAGTCGCAAAAATCGGTTACCACCATTGGCTTTTTAAATACCTGGTTTGATGAGACTCAGCCATAGCAGCATAGCAGGGGTCAGTCCAATTAATCATGATTAATGGTTGACTCGGTGAGTAAGATTCAGTGCTTTGACCAACCATGGCTCGAAAACTTAGAATTCAATACGCGGGCGCCTTTTATCACGTGATCAACCGAGGTAACTATCGATCTTGGATTTTCGAAACCGCTGGAGCGCGTCATAGTTTTTTGGAGTGCCTCGGTCTGAGCTGTAAAGCCAAGGGCTGGAGGTTGCATGCCTGGTGTCTGATGGGCAACCACTACCATTTGCTCATTGAAACACCCGAACCCAATTTGGTCGAAGGGATGAAGTGG
>JAQBYJ010000093.1 GCA_027622555.1 Verrucomicrobiota bacterium | reverse complement strand
GCTGTTACCATTTTGTCGGCATCCATGAGAATTTCGACTGGATTAGTCGAACCTGTAGCATCGCCTTCCCAGTGATCGAACACGAAACCTGCCGCCGCAGTGGCTGTGACTGTTGCGGTCTCGTTATCCTTGTAGGAGCCATTTCCGCTATCGGCAATCGTGCCTGAACCCTCAGGACTGACCCCCGACGTCAGGTCAAACAATTCCAGAAAAACGGCCGTTACATCCTTATTTGAATCGATAAGTAATTCTACAGGATTGTCCGACCCGGAAGCATCGCCTTCCCAGTGGTCGAACACGAAGCCTTCCGAGGGGACGGCTAGTAGGATCGCTGTTTCATTTTCTTCGTATCCACCGTTACCGCTGTCGGTTACGGTTCCGGTCGCCGCAGGCGATACATGGCTTACCAAGCTGAATGGTGGTTCAACATACTCAAAGGCTCCAAGATCAAGCGTGCCATCTAAGATTCTAGTCCGTTCAGCCGCATCCAGAGGCAATGCTTCCAAAAGATCCTCATCCTCATCAATATCCTGGGCATCGGAAAAGAGAAAGGATATTAGGCCAAAACCTATCGCAGCACTTCCAGTATCGAGGTGTAGTCCATCATCCAAAGTTCCCCAGATATCGTCCGGACCATTTGGGTCGGTTGGGTCAACAAACAGCGGGTCTCCATTAAGAATGAAACCTTCGCCGATATCTCCGTCTGTCCATTCCTCGTCTATAAGGTTGTAAGCCCTTATTTTATCAGGTGTGGGTGTTTCTTCGTATAGTGCGGAGTTTGTAAATAGTAAAGGAAGCAGGTTGTTTCCGCTACCTTGGAAAATGTTATTTGTGGCCATCCATGTACCTCCTCTGGCCACACCACCAGTAACTGTGGCCGTATTATTGAAAAAGGTGGAGCTGGTCACGGTCCAGGTACTTCCTCTGGACACACCGCCCCGGTCACCTGCTGTATTTCCGACAAAGAGGCCATTCGCGACTACCCAGGTCCCGTTATTGGAGACGCCTCCTCGATCGGTTGCAGTATTTTCTACGAAAACACTGTTTGTGGCCGTCCAATTTCCCAGGTTGGCAACGCCTCCATCGGTTGTTGCTGAGTTCTTTGTGAAGAAACACTTCGTAGCGATCCAGGTTCCGATGCTGGAGACGCCACCGGCAGTTGTTGAGGAGTTTTCTGTGAAAGTGCATTTCGATGCGGTCCAGGTTCCTCCCTTGGCAACGCCACCCAGTGCGGACGAATTGTTGGAAAAGGTACTTCCGCTCACTGTCCATGTCCCGTTTAAGGCTAATCCGCCTTCAATTACCGCTTGGTTATTCGAAAACAAACAATCGATCACGGTCCAGGTGCCGCCGGAGGATACTCCTCCGGAGTCCGCCTGATTGTCCGAGAACATAGATATCACTCACGGTCCAGGTTCCTCCTGAAGCCACGCCTCCGGTGTCCGCCTGATTGTCCGAGAATATAGAATCACTCACTGTCCAGGTTCCTCCCACAGCCACGCCACCTATTTTGGCTAGGTTTCCAATAAAGTGGCAATTTCTGGCAATGATGGTTCCGGACGCATCCACGGCTCCGCCCTCATTGTCGGGGCTTATCTCGCCATTTGCGTTACCGTTCGTGATGGTAAGCCCATCCAGGTTGGCATTGGGAACCTTGCAAACGTGCAGTGACCAGAGCGCCTGGTCCTCGGATATTGCCCCACTCAAAACCGTAATAGTGGAATCGAGATCACGGTCATCCACGCTGGTTTCAGTTCCGTCAAATCCACCATACAAGGTTGAGGTTCGTTTCAGCCTGAAAGTGGCCGTACGGTCTCCTTCTATAACGGAAGCTCCGTCATCGGGATAGTAAGTCCCGGCGGTCACCCATATTTCGTCATCTCGGTCAATTTTGGTTTTATCGAGGGCGTCTTGAAGAAAATTAAATGCGGTCTCCCAGGATGCTCCGTCACCTCCGGCTAAAGCAGTAGCTGAGACATAAAACCTGTCGGCGAATGAATCTGAATATAGAAATAGGATGAGTATGAAAACGAAGGATGAGCGTTTCATTTTTTTATGAAATGCGTCTTCTGGCATTTTATCAAATTATCTTCTATGAGGAAAAGACCTGATTGTTGCCTCGGCTTAATCCTGATCAAGAGTAGGGTAGCCATTAGAGATTTTTGCTGGGAGAGTCTTTCTCTCATTTGCCGAATGTGTGGAATCTGCGTCGTTCGTTTGTAGAAATTGAACGTTTCTCCTGATCGGGCGGTGCCTTGACAGATTCCTTCAGCAGGTATGTCTTTGGCCAGTAAGAGGAGTATAATTCATGAAAGTATATTTGAAGCATTCAGCAGTGAAAATTCTATGCGGAATTATGGTATTCGGATCAGCCGCGTTCGGATGGGAAATCACGCTTGATGACGCGCCGTTGAAGGCAAGTGACAGAGCTTGGATTGCAGATAGCGGGCAAGTGATGGTCGCTCTGGATGATTTGGTTCCCGAGATGATCGATGCCCATGCGTTTGATTTTGATGGGTGGCAGATAACCATCGTAGCCGGAGAGTATGGTATCACAGGCATGGTGACCAGTCCTGTATTGAAACGTGATGGATTTGCTTCTACCTTTCAGCAGGCTCCGATAGTAAAGGACGAGGTTCTTTGGTTCCCGATCGAAGCTCTGGCAGCCCTGATGAACTATCCTATGGAAAAGGACGTTCGATCAAAGAAACTGGCAATTCAGGCTGCAACGAATGAGGCCGATTCCGAAGAGATAGATGACGTCATTAGACGGCGCATGACCTCTGTTGCCAATAACAGTGTTTACGTTCGACCTACGATTGCTCATTTCGAAGATCTGTTAATTCCAGGGTCACAGGGTTTGGTTTCTGCCCGACTCTACGATCCGTCCCCGGGGGATTCCACACCGAGCGCGGTCTACATTAACATTCACGGTGGTGGCTGGAAAGTGGGTAGCATTTCGAGTTCCGATCATGTCTGTCGCGATATCGCAAACCAGGCGGGCCAAAAGGTCATTTCAATTGAATACAATATGCTTCCCGAGTATCCGTACCCCGCAGGTTGGGATGATGCCTATGCTATGGTTTTTTGGGTGAGTGAACATCATCGACAGCTGAAAATCGATCCGGCTCGTATTATTGTGGGAGGTGACAGTGCCGGTGGAAATATTGCCAACGCGGTTGCAATGATGGCCCGGGATCGCGGAGAGTTTAGAGTGACCGGTCTTGTTTTGGCCTATCCTGTTGTGGACATGACAACTCCGTGGGCAGAGTTTGTATTTGCAAATCCGGAAGATGCCAAACACCCCTATGCCACGCCCAAGAATGGTACTCTCGCCGGGATGCCACCCACCTTGTTACTGGTGGCAGAAAATGACGGTCTGAGACCTCAAGGCGAAGAATACGCTGCCTTGCTTGGTAACGCACAAGTCAGGGTCGAATTCGATGTGGTGGTCGGGACAAGTCATGGGTTCCTCGCAACGCACGCCGAATCGCGCGCACGTATCGGCAGGTTTATTCAGTCAACTCGCTGATAACAAAAGAGCGCCTGATTATTTCTCCTAAGAGATTCATTCAGATTTCCAGACTTTCATGGTTCAGCTTTTAGGCACCTATGCCTTATTGTGCGTTTTAAGTCTTCCTGGTTTTGAAGAAAAACCCCTTTCTCTTATGGTTGCACACTTGCTGTGTGTACGCGTCTAGTAAGATTGACGACCACGGACACATCAGGGTTTAATTGAGTATGAAAGCATGGTTTTACTTTTCCTTTATGTGGGTGCTTTGGCTTCCTCTTACGTCGTTTGCTCAGAGTGGAATTGTTCGCTCATCCGATCACTCCAACCTTCAAGAGGCCTTGGATGCTCTGCCGGAATTGGGCGGCATCCTCTATCTCGCTCCTGGAAATTATGAGATCGCGGAGCCCCTGGTTTTGCGAAGAGAAAACGTGCGAATTGAAGGATCCGGTGCGTCCACTCACATAATTAACAAAAACGAATCCGGGAAACCGGCTCTCCGCATCCGGCCTGATGGCTATGAGTCCGATTCGAAGAAACGCATGTGGCGGGTTCAGTTAAGTAATTTCCGTATCAGCGGAAACCCGAAAAGTGGTTCGGGAGTCCACGCTCAGGGAATCCAGGAGATTTATATTCACGGTCTCTCGGTCGATCACAATGGAGCCCACGGGATCTATTTGGAAAACTGCTACGAAGATCCAAGAATCTCAGATTCTATTTTAACTTATAACGGTCAGGCGGGACTAAATATCGTCGATTGTCATGACATAGTCGTGAGCAGTAATCAATTTGAAGAAAATCAGGACGGGGTGCGCTGTATTGACAGTTTCAATCTCTGTATGAATGCCAACAACCTCGATGATCACCTGAGACATGGAGTCGTCATTGAAAATACCTATGGCTCGGTACTGTCCGGTAACATGATCGAAGAGTGTCAGGGTAGCGCGGTGATCTTGGACCGGGATTGCTACGGGATCACTATCAGCTCGAATGTCATTGCTCATGAATTCGATGGAGGCATCGACTTACGGGACGCCCATGGTTGTGCGATTTCTGCAAACACGTTTGTGATTGTTCACAAGTACGGAGTGAGAGTGGGTCCTGGTAGTGGTCGGATTACCATTACGGGAAACAGCTTTGCCAACAGCTACATGGGCGACGGCCGAAACAAACGATTGGTAGACGGAGGTAACCTAAATCAGCGGGATGTTGGAACGGGAATTTTATTGGACAATACATCCAGCATAAACATAAGCGGGAATTCATTTTCCGGCATGTCTGAAAATGCAGTGGAAGGGATCGGTGACTGTAGCCGAATCCTCATCTCTTCGAACCTGGTGACCGATATGCATTTGCAAAGCACGGAAAAGACTCCGGCTTTCAATCTCGGCGATCCGAATCACACAAATTTGATTAAGGATAACATCGTGCAGTGATAAAGGCATCACCGGTCCATGGTGTCACCACTGTGGCTACACAAGTCGTAGTGAAAAATTTAAGTTCATCACGCCCCAAAGCGCTAAGCGTTTGTTTGCCGTGATGCCTCGCTGCCGCTTCGGCAGTCGACGAAGTCGAGAGCTTGTCAAAGATCCTGAGCTAGTCGAAGGGCTCCGGGGTGGCAAACAAAGGGTGCAGATATTCACTCCGAAGGAAACTTCAGATCCTGGATAGGGGTAGGAATGGGGCATTGGTTTGCCCCACCCCTCCCTCCGAACGCCAAGCCCAAGCTTGGCATTGTACACTTAATATTTCAGCCTACCTTAGTTTCCAATTTCCACGTATAGGACGACTGAGATACTTGCTGGCCTCGGCATCCTCTAAAATGCGTTCCCGTTTTGGATCCCACTTGAGAGTCTTGCGACCGAGTCGGATGGCGATATTGGCCAGGTGGCAAATGGATATCGTCCGGTGCGCGGCTTCGATAGGTGCGACGGTTTGTTTTCCGCTTTTGATGCAGTCTACAAAGTTACCCACGTGGTCGGTGCTTTTGTAAACGCGTTCTTCGTCATCCTTTATCTGTTCGCGACGCAAGTCGTACGGATCCATCGTTATACTCCCGCGTTTTACGAAAATGCTCTTTCCGTTGTCTCCTTCGAAGGTGATACCGTCTGAATCCTCACCTTTGTCCTGAACGACCATCTGCACGCCTGACGCGTAGGTGCAGGTGAATGAAAACTTGGTGGCGGTATTGTACAGATCGTCGTTTGCTGGTAATTCCGAACTTTTGATATCGATCTGAATCGGACCGCTCCCGTCCATCCCCATGGCCCATTGGGCGATATCGACATGGTGGGCACCCCAGTCGGTGATCATGCCCCCCGAGTAATCGTAATTGTGACGCCAGTTTAAAGGCAGGGTGGCTGGACGGTATTCGCGGTGTGGTGCCGGGCCTTCCCAAAGATCGTAGTTTAAACCCTCTGGAACTGATTCGGGCTTTTTTCGGTCTCCCATTTGGTTCCAGTCGGAATGGCCTCCAGGAATTTTAATCGTAATTTTTTTAAGGTTGCCTATGCGGCCGTTGCGAACGAATTCCACCGCTTCGCGAAATTGGGATTCTGAACGCTGCTGGCTGCCTGTCTGCCAGGTTATTTTGTTACGAGCGACCGCTTGAGCCATGGCGCGACCTTCAGCGACGGTTACTGCCAATGGTTTTTGGCCATACACATGCTTTTTTTTGTTGGCGCAATAAATCGCCATTACGGCATGCCAATGGTCAGGTGTAGAAATATTAACGGCATCCACGTCTTCGTTGTCCAACAGCTCGCGGAAATCTTCATAAGAGCGACAACCGTTATAGTGTAGGCGTCCGGTATCTTTCGCATAGTGTTCGTTCACCATCTGCATACCGGCCAAACGACCTCCGACTTTTTCTCCCTGGTAGCCATAGTTTCCAGAGTAGCGATTCGGATCCGCCATTGCAACGACTTGAACCCCATCGTTGTTTAGGAAATTCGGCACCGTCGTATAAGCGATCGTACCAAAGCCGAGGCAGGCTACATTGATACGGTTTGAAGGAGCGGGCTTTTTCCCAGCTCCCAGAGCACTTGCCGGAATGATCGTTGGGAAGGCTACAGCAGTTGCTGAAGCGGCAAGGAATTTACGACGTGATACGGTTGTTTTCTTATTCATGGGTATATGATCTTGGTATGGCAGTGATTCTGGTGTTAAAACCTGTTATACTACTCCTGATTGAAAAAAATACCATGTAAAGATCACAACCAGTTTGTGAGAAATATTTCTCAAGGTACATTTTATAAAATCTACCTCTGGATTATTGGCTAATTCGAAAAGGGTTCGGAGTATTACTGAAAATTGCACTATTGCACTGCGGTTTTTTGGACCCGTAGGTCATAATCGAACCCTCCCGGGGGTACAGTCGGGTAACCATTTTTCCTCGAACTTATGTACTTCCAGGATTTTGAAAAGGTTTGCTGCAGGTCAGCTTCCTGCTTTCTTTTCATCTGATGAAATCCTTCTCTAACCCATTCTCCCTGAAACGCGTTCCCGGGTCGTTGCCTATTCATAGGACTTCGGCAATATTTCTCCAATTGATTGGGTTGTTGTTTGTTACCTGTTCTGGCGTAACGCAATTATCAGCTGCCAATGCTCGCGGGATTGTTTTCGAAGACCGAAATCAAAATGGTTTGCGGGATGCGGGGGAACGTGGACTGCCTGCTGTGCCGGTCTCGAATCAGCGGGAGGTCGTGTTGACTGACTCGGAAGGGAAGTGGTCGCTACCCTATGATGAGGATACCATTTTCTTTGTTATAAAACCATCGGGTTGGGCGACGCCGCTGGACGCAAACAATCTGCCGCAGTTTTACTATGTTCATAAACCGGCAGGCTCTCCGCAGCATTTTGAATACCGGGGCGTGGATCCAACAGGATCTTTACCGAAATCGATCGATTTCCCACTTCATCCTCAGACTGAACCGGACCGCTTTCGCACCATCTTTTTTGGTGATCCACAACCGAGGAACCAGGAAGAGGTGGATTATATTTCACATGATGTCATCGTTGAGTTGATCGGTACGGATGCGAAATTCGGTGTAACATTGGGAGACATTATGTTCGACCAACTTGAACTGTTTGATTCTTCCAACGCCAATGTAGCGCTTATTGGAATTCCCTGGTACAACGTAATCGGGAATCATGATCTGAACAAAGAAGCGACTGAGGACGCAGATTCCGATGAAACCTTTACCCGTTACTTTGGGCCGAACTACTATTCGTTCGATTACGGTCCTGTTCATTTTATTGTGCTGGACGATGTTGATTGGGCCCATCGCGAAGGGAAGGGTTCCTATACCGGCGGCTTGGATGCTCAACAAATTGCTTTTGTTAAAAATGACCTCGAGCTGGTTCCAGAGTCAAGATTGGTGGTGCTGATGATGCATATTCCATTGGGAAACATTGGGAATCGTGGAGAGCTGTACCGTCTCATTGAACACCGGCCACATACCTTGTCCCTCTCCGGTCATACGCACTGGCAGGCCCACCAATATATTGGCGAAGAGGATGGTTGGATGGGTGAGGAGCCACATCACCATATAGTAACGGTTACGGTTTGTGGTACCTGGTGGAAGGGTGCCAAAGACGAACAGGGTATTCCGCATGCCACCATGCGCGATGGAGCGCCCAACGGTTACGCTATTGTTACTTTTGAAGGCACCGAACACACCTTTGACTTCAAGGCCGCGCGCCAACCTGAATCCTACCAGCTGAGTGTCTTTGCACCCGATGAAGTCACCGTTACAGACGCTGCTAAAATTTTTGTTTACGTGAATGTGTTCAATGGTTCCGAAAAATCGGTCGTGAAAATGAAGGTGGGTGAAAAAGGAAGTTGGGTAAGCTTGGAAAAGGTCGAGGAATTCGATCCTCAATATGTAGCCATTCGCGATCGTGAGATGGAGTTGAATCCCGAGGATAAACGTCAACTCAATGCTCCCTTTCCTTCAGCTCATTTATGGAAAGCAACGCTTCCCGCAAACCTGGACTCCGGTTCGCAACTAATCGAAGTTGAAGCCACCGATGCCTATGGCCGAGTTCATCAGGGTGATCGCGTGATTCGTGTACTTCAGCCCTAGCGTGACTGGATCAACTATTTTCGAGTGCCTGGAGGTGGTATTTAATGAAGTTGGTTTTCCCTAACACTGTTCCCGGCATCAGTCCCCACTGTGTATTGCATTCAACGACCTCAGCACCTCGCGTTGTAAAGGCAAGATCCCAACCCAGTGCTTTAATCTGAGGTAATAGGCGGTGTCCCTTCAGGGCCAGTTCACGTAGCTCTGGCCAGCATGGTAAATCCGCTCCTTCAATCGTTGCACCCGTTACAGGATGTGTGCGGATAATCCTTAGTTTTGGCAATCGGCCAATACCATAGTGAAACTTCTCGGTCTCTAAATCGAAATTCGCATTGAACCCTCCGTAAGAACCGTGATTTGCCTCGGTTTCCCCTAGGGCAATCACAATATGGCAATTGAGCAACTCGGGGTCACCTTCAGGGCCCATCAAAGTACCCACCCTGAAAGTTACCAGGCTTCCTGGTGAATATTTGCTGATGTCAGGATGGTTTTGGGCGGCCTCCTGCAAAATGTAATCCGTGTTTTGAGATTGAGAAATAAAGTAATCCAAAAGCTCCTTTTCGCTCATGCGGACCTCCTCGCGAGCCCAGCAATCTCCTTCCAACCTGTAAACCCAACGCTCGATTCCTTTTCCGCCTACCCCTTCGGACGGTTTCAAATATAAATCCGATTTGGGAAATGTCCCACTGAAATCAGCGTATACCTGCTTACCTTTTTCAAATGCAGCTAATACCGGAACAGTTCCAATGTCATTTTCCTTACAAAATTTAAAGAAGCGATACTTGTTATTGACCAGTTCAGTATCGGTACCCCTTCCAAGTTCAATACAGATTAATGAGGTCTCGTATGAACTGAGAACGTGGATGGCATCCTCGTCGAGGTTCCACAAATAAAGTCGCTGGCTATAGTAGACGTCGGGTGATAACCCCCACCAGAAACTCAAGCGAATCATATCGCACCACTGCCGCCACCGGCCTGTACCAAACGTCTGTTTGATGGATGAACTGTTTATGTAAAAACTCAAAACTCCCGAGAGCAAAGCGACGAACGGCCAAAGCAGGGCTTTCAGAATCAATCCTGCTTTTGCAGCTCCTCCTGAACGATTCCAAACTGTAAGAGCCGTTAATTTACGAAAACGAATGGTATCCCCACCACGCCAATACCACGGGTACCAGAACACCGCCAACGGCGGATTCGTTGCAATGAGTCTCTTAACCCAGGCTTGATCCTTTAATTCCATTTTATGCAACGATACTTCTCAGTGGTCACTCGACAATACTCATTTGCTTGAAGGAAAGCCATAACTTTATCATCACTTGATCAGTAGTTGTATTTCATCTCCAGATACGGATTTCTGCTATGAGGGAGGGTAGCCGGTGTCTCTGTCGTGCCAATGATCAATTGTCAAAATCTTGAGGATGATCAAGAGACGCACTTGTTTAAGAAAGATGCTGGACAGCTCCCTTACCTTCAGCTCATTTGTGGTTGATTATTCAGATTTGCAGCGACGATTTCTGAAGGTTTCGGTATATCCATTTGGACGTTCAGCTTCGTTATGTTTTGTGTCATCCTCGGCTTCCCGAGCCCTGATTATCGCTTGCAAGCTTTGGAATATTACAAAACCTTTTAAGTTCCTTATATGGAGACTTTTTTCGTAAATGTAGGTTGTGGTAACCATCCGACGGATGGTTATCTGAATTTTGATGGCTCGCCAAGTGTCAGGCTCGCTAATTGGCCGCTTCTTGCTCGTGCTTTGAAGACCATTGGCCTACTCGATCACAATCAGATTGAGTTTATTCGTTGGCTAAGAGGAAGCGGGGTGCGGTTCGCGAACGTTTCCAAGTGTATTCCTTTACCAGACGAATCCGTAAAAGTGCTTTATTCCAGCCATATGGTCGAGCATCTCACCAAGCCGGCTCTTATCCGTTACTTCGCAGAAGCCAAACGTGTCCTTACTAAGGATGGTGTGATGAGAACTGTTTTCCCGGATATCTCACGCCAGGTGCAGCACTACTCCCAGCACCGGGACTGTGACAGATTCATCGAAAATCTAAAACTCGCGGAGATTCACAAGAGGCTGGATAGCTTTCGGGGAATAATTCAAGTTTTGGTTTTTGGCGACCCCGGTCACAAATGGATGTACGACGCCGAATCCTTTGCCAGGTTACTGGCAATACATGGATATCGGGACATCAAAATCTGTAAAAGTGGTGAAACCCATATTGAAGAAGTCGGCGCTCTCAACCTATGCGAGCGCGATGAAGAATCCGCATATGTGGAAGCATGCAAATAAGTAATCGATTTCCGTTTCTACTCTGAACAGGCAACTCGCTTCGCGCGCGTCGTTCTCCGCTTCTTAAAGAGGATGGCTTTGAAAAAATATACTGCAGAAAACCTGTCGGCCCATTCCCGGAGTTAGCTCTGGCTATTCTAAAAATATACCCCTGTTGCCTCTAAAATCTAAAAACGGTCGGTCCTGAATGGCACTAAGTTAAGGATGTATTGGAAACAATTGTTTAGCTGTAGGAGCGGCTTTATGCCGCGATTTTACTGACAGGATCGCGGCATAAAGCCACTCTTACAAATTGAAGAAATTGCTTAACTTAGTGACATTCCGGTCGGTCCTTGTTTTTCCCGTGGAAGTCAATTTTAGGGATTGGAGAAATGTTTTTTGTGGACAGTATATTCCATCAAGATTGGAAAAAATCACCAGCCAAGTCGCTTATTTTCGGATGCGATTAAACAAAGAATTCAAAACAACTTGGACCGTCCACTTTACAACTCGCCCGGCTTTAAATTTGTTCGGCAAAGGCGTGGAGGTAGCGGGCAAACTCAATCGCTTCGAGTGACATTTCGCTATTCTTTTTCGTTGCGATAAACTGGACCGTGCTTTGTCATTGGAGCACTTCCTGAAATTATCCTATGGCTGAAAATAAAATAAACCGTCGAAGTTTCATCGCCTCTGCAAGTGCCACTGCCGCCATCGCCGCGACGGGTAATCTGGTCCGGGCCCAATCTCATGAACCGGGACCTGATGTGGAATGGCGCAACCGCAAATCCGGTATGGCTTATCGTCGTCTGGGGCGGACCAACCTGATGGTTTCCGAGATCGTTTTCGGCGGGCTCACCGTAAATAATGAACCCGACCAATGGAAGTTTCTCGAAACCGGTATTGAGCTCGGTATCAACTACATTGATTCGGCTTCAAATTACAATCGCGGTGACAGCGAGCGAGGAATCGCCAATGTTATAAATACTCCCTCCAAACGGGAGCGCGTTTTCCTGACCACCAAAGCCAGCATGTGGCTGAAGCAGGGACGGTCGGAGCCCTACAATCGGATCTGGGAATCGCTGAATGTTAGAGAGCAGGCGCTGGTGCGTGCGGAAATAGGTGCACGGATCAAGGAGCGGGGACTGTTTGAAGAATATTACCTTTGTAACTACGGCGACTGGCAGATCACTGAAGCTGAGAAACTCTTGCGCGACGATGTGTTGGAAGACTGGTATGGCAAACGCCTTACCACGGAAGATCGTCGGGGTATGTCGCAGAAACTCATTGAGGAGGTTGAGGCCAGTTTAAAGCGTTTGGGGACTGACTATCTGGACATCTTGTTCGCAGCTCATGGTGCAACCAACTCGAAACACATTGAATGCCCGGAGTTGTTGGAGGCAGTGGATACGCTGAAACGTCAGGGAAAGATGCGTTTCCTCGCCGTATCCTGTCACAATGATCCGGCTCAAATCATCCGTGCTGCTGCCGATTCCCCTCATTACGATATGGTGATGGCCGCCTACAACGTTTCGAATGAGACCTGGGTCGAGCCAGCTCTTGAATACGCGCACAAAAAAGATCTGGGCATTGTCGCGATGAAAGTCGCCCGTGCTCCATTTCCGGATCGGGACGGCAAAGTGGATCCGCTCCCTGGATTGGTTGAGAAAATTCACAAACGCGTGCCGGGCAACATGCACATTGCGGAAAAAGCTTACACCTTGGCCCTGCGCAATCCGAATATTTCCGCCTGCATCTCCGCCATGACCAATGATACCATGACACGCAGCAACGTGGCGCTGGTAGGTAAAAGCGGTCATTCCGTGATGGGCTGACAACCCCTTGAATCAGATTTTAGCTTGTTATTCCCCGTGGTCTTGCCGCGGGGTCGGTGACTGATAGGAAGTTTGAGCATTCGAAATCGGCAGCGAGCTACCTCCTACAGTTGTATTTGCGATACGAAATGTAGGAGGTAGCTTGCTGCCGAGCATACCATCAACGATGTTCGCTTCGCTGTCGGCCAAGGCCTCGGTACTGCCACAAGGTTTTGATTCTCAGCTCCGGGAAATCCTGGTTTCTGTAGTTGATCTTCCCGTCAGGGCTCCTTCTGCTTTCGCCTTTTCCATATGAAAGCACTAAAACCCTGGTTTATCGCTCTTGCCGCCTTCTATTGCGTTTGGCTGGTCCTGGTCGTTACTGGAAATCATTGGGGGACTTTGGCGGATCATTGGGGAATATCTCTGGCTATGGCTTTAGGTTCCTATGCCGCCGGATCCACCCCGATGGGTGGCGGCACGGTAGGGTTTCCAGTGTTGGTTTTACTTTTTAACGAAGCTCCAACGCTGGGGCGTGATTTTAGTTTCGCCATTCAAAGTATTGGGATGACCAGTGCCTCGGTTTTTATCTTGTGCCGCAAACAGCCCATTGAATGGCCCATGTTGCGTTGGTGTTTATTGGGATCGTTTATTGGAACGCCGCTCGGAATTCTTTTTGTAGCCCCATTGGTTTCAGGACTAATTATCAAGGTGTTGTTTGCCGTCGTCTGGTGTAGCTTCGGAGTGTTGCACCTGTACCGGCTCCGGGAAATTGTGCAACACGAAGGACTGTCTCCAGGGGCGCATCGTTTTGATCGCAATGCTGGGTTTCTGGTGGGTTTGTTGGCAGGAATGACCGCGGCTTCCATTACGGGCGTAGGTATCGACATGGTGCTTTACGCAGTGCTGGTTCTTTTGTGCCAGGCAGACCTGAAAATCGCCATTCCAACTTCAGTTTTAATCATGGCCTTCACCTCGCTGGTTGGCATTTCCACCAAATTCCTCTTCGACCATGTGCAACCTGGCGTTTATGAAAATTGGTTGGCTGCCGCACCGGTGGTTGCACTGGGTGCTCCTCTTGGTGCCTTCATCGTTCACAAGATTGGGCGCACTTCGACCCTGTTCGTGGTCTCGATTCTTTGCGTAGGACAGTTTTTCTGGACTGTCCAGAACGAGTGGTCCCGTCTCGGTATCCTGGGAGCTTCTGCTGCAATGGGCGGAGTTCTGCTGTTCAACCTGGGTTTTGAATGGTTGCACCGCATTGGCAGCCGAGTGGATCGAAGAAAGAAACGAAATCACAGCTAGTGCTCTGGACAGGTCATCCGGTGTCCTGCAATATCCCGGTATGAACAAGGTTCTTTCTCTTACGCTATCACTGGTCTTCTCAGAGGCGTGTTCCCAAAAAGCGAGGAGAAGTGACTCCAGGCATATTCTGTTCTTTGCCGGTGCTCATGGGTCATCTTCCACGGCAGGCGTCAAGACATGGGATGGCGTCAGGTTGGAAGCCTGGTCAAATAAGAAATAAGCACGGAAAGCCTTTCAGATTAATAAGGGACAGAATTGGTAAACATGGCTACTCTTCAACAAAACTACCATCAATTCCAGGATTGGTTGGATGGTGATTTGGAGTCGAAGTGGGCAATACATATTGCCCGGATTATGTCTGCTTCCCTACCGGTCCTCAAGGTCGTGCTTATTTTGATGTTACTCACTTTTATCGGGCTATGCCTTGGCTGGTATGCAGGGGTTATGGCTTTTGTTCTTATCCGACTATGCGGTTTTTCGATGGTAACCATGCTCGGTATCTTTCTGAGTGTAATCCTGATCAACGAATCGATCACGATATTCTGGTAAAACAGAAATCCTGTCGGTCCTGAATGGCACTAAGTTAAGGATGTATTGGAAACAATTGTTTAGCTGTAAGCGGCTATATGCCGCGATTTTACTGACAGCATCGCGGCATAAAGCCACTCTTACAAATTGAAGAAATTGCTTAACTTAGTGACATTCCGGTCAGTCCTTGTTTTTCCCGTGGAAGTCAGTTTTAGGAATTAGAGAAATGTTTTTCGTGGACAGGATACTTCATCAAGATTGGGGAAAATCGCCAACTAAGTTGCTTATCTTCGGATGCGATTAAACAAAGAATTCAAAACAACCAGGACCGTCCGGTCGTCCACTTTACCGCCTTCGTGTCAATATCCAAGACGTGACCCCGTTTTTCTCCCCCGGTTCCATCAGGCCCCCGCCAATTTGGCCATTCGGATACGGCAGACAAAGAGAGTGACAGGCATACGATGCAAGTAATACAGGAATATTGGAGTTTCATAGGTGAGTGACAAGGAAGGCGTTTCTGGGAAGAAGTAAAAATCAGATAGTCCCATTATGGCGATGAGAAAAAGCACATCCTTCCCTTAACAGGAGAAAGGGGATACTCTGATCCGGCTTTCCGGTTGGAGTTCCATGGTAAAAGGTAATTGGTCTAATAAACATACATGCCCTTTTGTCTGGTGAAATGTAAGTCCCGAGAGCGGGATAGCCGTTCGTAGCTTGCACCCGGTACTGGAAGGTAGTCGAATCATACCATCTAGAACTGTAACGGACTCTAGCCCTGAATGAACACCTAATTATCAATGACCTGGATTGATTGGACAATTTTAGTAGGTTACTTAGGTGCCGTACTTGCGATGGGTTTTTACCTTTCGAGCAAGCAAGACGACGAGCATTCCTTCTTTCTGGGTAACAGAAACATGCCTTGGTGGGCGGTTACTATTTCCATTGTGGCAACCTCTTTGAGTGCGGGTAGTTTTGTCGGGTTGCCGCAAGTGACATTTAAAGGTGACCTGACTTTCTTACTGATTCCGATTGGAAGTACTATTGGTGGTATTGTGGCCGCCGTTCTGGTGGTGCCAGTCCTCTACCGCGCCAACACCCTAACTATTTACGGCTATCTTCGCGGACGCTTTGGTCCCCGAGCAGAAGTGGCGAGCTCCTGGTTTTTTCTTGTTGGTGTATTACTGGCGCAGGGAGCCAGGCACTTTATCGCTTCCATCGTTGTTTCGCTCATGCTTTTCGGCTCTTCGGATACAAGCTATCTTTTATTCTCTATCGTCATCCTTGGTGTAATCGCCACGATTTACACGGCAGCAGGCGGCATCCACGCCGTCATCTGGACGGATGTGGTTCAGGTGGTGATACTCACTGGAGCAGCATTACTATGTATCTGTTTTCTGGTGGCTCAGGTCCCACTTGGTATTCCGGGAATAGTCGAAGCCCTGCAATCTGCGCCGGAGGGCAATAAGCTGAAGTGGTGGAATTCCGAGTTTGATCTTTCGGTGACGTATACGGTGTGGACGGGACTCATTGCCTATATGCTCATGAATATCGCCCAGTATGGCTGTGATCAGGACATGGTGCAACGAATGATGACCTGTAAATCGGCCGGGAAGGCGACCTGGTCAATGATTCTGTCCCGGGCGATCTCGCTACCCATTGTGATTCTGTTCCTTATCATAGGTTTGTTACTCTATTTGTTCTATACGCGTCCCGACCTCATGGGGGCGTCGATGCCAGCGGACCTGGTAACCGATTCCAAGAATGTCTTTCCCCAGTACATTCTGACACATCTGCCTCCTGGAATTGTAGGACTGGCGGTTGCAGGTATGTTGGCCGCCTCGATGAGTAGTTTCGATTCGGCGGCCAACGCGATGGCCAGTACCATTCAGGGAAATCTTAGAAAGCAAAAGGAACTGGGTAAAGATAGTTCGATCGAAGAAAAGGCTCTGTCGCTGCTGCAATCCCGCCAGACGGTTTACTGGATGGGTGGTGGGTTGACCCTGTTTGCCGCATTGGCTGTTTTTCTTCAAAAAGCTGGCGGGCAAGGCCTGATCGATTTTTCTCTGGGAGTGCTGACTTTTGCATACTCCGGATTGTTCGGGGTTTTCATGGCGGCTATATTAACGAAACGGGGGAATGAAACCTCCGCTGTTCGTTCCCTTTGGGCTGGAGCATTGGTAGTTCTTTCCTTTCAGCCCTACATCCTTCCACACTGGAGCAAACCGGTGTTCGGTCATGCGATCACTATTGCCTGGCCCTGGTGGTTCTTCTTCGGCGGCCTAATCAGTTTTCTTGTCTGCATTTCTGGAAAGAAGCGTGATTGGAAAGCCGAACCAGCAACTACCGAAATCTCCTGATGGCTCTTCCAAAAGTCTGGCTAAATTTGGAACCGCATCCTTCCGTTTTCGAGGTGCTCGAAGGAAAGGCTCAAATTATAGGGCCATTGGTCAGGCCTGATACCGGAGATCCGCTCAGCGAAATTGAGGAGGCCGAGGCGGTCTTAGCGAGTACGGATTTTCCGGCTAATCGGACCACGTTTGAAAGAGCAACTAACCTTAAAGTCGTGGCTCGTTATGGTATTGGTTTGGATTCAGTGGACGTGGCAGCGGCGACGGACTGCGGTATCTGCGTTGTCCATACTCCGGATGCTCCTACCATTCCGGTTGCGGAAATAACCATT
Organism: Verrucomicrobiota bacterium; assembly: GCA_027622555.1. Classification (NCBI taxonomy): domain Bacteria; kingdom Pseudomonadati; phylum Verrucomicrobiota; species Verrucomicrobiota bacterium. Next base: position 4,018 of record JAQBYJ010000093.1, on the reverse strand, counting down.
GCTTTGATACTGGCCGTCTACCGGAAGATCCTCGAACTGGATAAAAGCGTCCGGAGAGGAGCCTGGCAATCCAAGGACTTGCTGGGGTACGAACTGCAGGGAAAAACCGTGGGCCTGGTGGGCATGGGGAGAATTGGCAGGCGGGTGGCCAGGATCCTTCAGGCCTTTGAATCGGAGGTCATCATATTCGATCCCTATGTGGGGGCTGAAGCCATCCGGGGTATCGGTGCGAAACCGGTTCAGTCATTGGAGCTGCTCCTGACCGAAAGCGACGTGGTTTCCCTGCACCTTCCGCTGACCACCGCTACAAGAGGACTTCTGGGGAGACAAGCGTTCTCGCTGATGAAGACCACCGCGGTCCTGATCAATGTGGCCCGGGGCGCGATCGTCGACGAAGGCGCACTCATCGAGGCGCTTGCCGCAGGCCGGATTGCCGGAGCCGGTCTGGATGTGTTTGAGAAGGAGCCTCCCGCACCGGATAATCCGCTGTTAGCGATGGATAACGTGGTGCTGGCCCCTCACGCCGGTGCTTTTACCTGGGAGGGAAAAAGCCGGAGCAATCCCGGGGCCGCCGCGCAAGCCCTGCAGGTGTTGATGGGGGAACGGCCGCCCTTTCTGGCCAATCCCGAAGTGTGGACGAAGCGGCGGGGCTTATAGGAGGAAGATTGATCCTGTGAATGTTGGAGCCGAGCTTGTCGCCTGGAGTTATCCAGTCGGCAACGATAACCCTATTCCTGGTAAAGCCATTCCAGGGGGATGTGCATCAATTTGAGAGATCTGGGACCGTCGAAATTAAAGTCTACGGCTTCATCCATTGCGTAGTAGGTGAGGAGCGCCTGGTTTTTGTAGAACGTGCAGCTAGGGTATGAAAAACAACCTCGCTCCCCTTCCTCCAGAATCTTCCGGTATTCCATCGGCCATGAATCGCCTCCATCCTTGCTAATAGCGCAAGCCAATCGCTTGCGACGGCCAAGCATGCGATCATCTGAATCGTAAATCCAATTCCAAACGAGCAGCAAGTCGCTAGTCCCTGGAATTCGGCGTACGATGGATGGCGCAATTGGTGATTGGACTTCCGTTGATTTTATCTTCATCCAATGCACGCCTTCATCAAATGACTCTGCGCGATAAATACTTCCTGTCGCTGTTCGCATGACCATTAGCAATGAACCGTCAGAGCGCTCAACGACATCGGGTTCTTGAGCGCCCGATTCTGCTGCGTCTAATTTTGGGAGCGAAATTGGATCGCAGAATTGCCATGTTTGGCCGAGGTCATCGGACCTGGCTACTTTTATGTACAGGTAGTGGCTATTCCAATCTTCGGTGCAATGGAGAGGGGCAAGGATTCGACCGGAAGACAGCACGGTAAGCCTGTCATGGGCTCCAGTTTGGTAACCGTCTTTAGTGATGCTAATGGGCGTTTCCCATGTTTTCCCTTCGTCGATCGACCGTCTAAATAGTCGCTTGGCACTTCTCTTGGATTCCCGGAAACTATAGGCTAGCCCCAACGATCCGTCACCCAGGCGACGCAAAGCAGGCGACATGACGTTCAGTCCAGCTTCGTTTGGGACCAACGTCCTTTCATTCTTCCATGTGTGACCGCCATCCACAGATTCCATACACGCAATGTGAGATCTGGAGTTGTCGTGATTGCCGGCAAATTTTGACCATGCCAGTAGCAGTAATCCATCGTTGAGCTCTACCATGGATGCCTCCGAATGACGAGTGAATGATTCGTCCGCCTGGAGGATGATTTTTGAGGTGGGCTGAAGTTTCATTGATTCGCTACTCGGATGTAGGAGCTGCTTTCTTTAGTCCTCCATAGCTGAAAGCGGCGGATGGAAGCTGCGATTGAATGTATGGAGAGCCAAGCTGGGGCTTGGCGTTCCCGGGGTTTACAGATCATAGGTGGACCAAGGTTGATGATCTGGTGGTGTGCTAAAAATACTTCGGAGCCGTTTCCGTTTTTCTTCATCGAGCGGTTTTGACAAGGCCGCCTTAAGGTTTTTAACCAAATGATCCGGGTTGGTGGTTCCAGATAAAACCGTTTGAACGGCCGAGTTACTTAAAACATAGCTGTAGCCAGCGCTTGCCAGCGTATGTATCGTTTCATCCAGCAACCAATCGAGAGGACCCTTGTCAGGCAAGGCATCTTGTTTCATTCTGTTTTCAGTCTTTGCCTTTCTAATCAAGTCTTCCAGGATTTGATGATCACTGAGTGCTCTTCGAACGGCAGTCATTCCGATCACCCCAACCGCTTGTTTTTGACACTGAGGCAGGATCTTTATTTCCGGATCCGGACTCAACAGGCTGTAAGCTATCATGGCGGTATCGAAGAGGTCGTCTTTCAGGGCCATTTTCATCATCCTGTGATGGGGATCGAATTTAATGGTTTCCGTTATGCCCAAAAAACGGAACATTCCTTTCGACTTCATTTTCATCAATTCATCGTGGTGGGTTTCGACGATTGCCCGGTATGATTCAGGACGAACACCGTGGATTTGTAAGACATCCAGGTAGTCCGTATCCAGAAGCTTCAAACTTCGTTCCACAGATTTACGAACCTCTTGAGCTGGGATAGGTTGGCCTATGTCTGTGATGGGATAATACTTGGAGTTTAAAACGTAGGATTCACGAGGTCTGGATTCTAAAAGCCGCCCCAGGATTTCCTCACTGGAATTATAGATTGAAGCTGTATCGATAAGATTGATTCCGTTCTCTATGGCTGTGTTTATAATACCTTCAGCTTGGGATAGATGGTTGCCATTGATTGTTCCAAATTGGGTACCGGCTCCGATACCCATTATTGAAACCTTTAGTCCAGTGCGACCGAGTGTGGTGTAGCGCATATCTGTCATCGAGCGAGCTCTTGAAGTTCCGTCCAGAGATTATTCGGGATCTCTATTCCGGTTTTTATTCGCTCTAAGGAATTTAGGTATTCAAATTCGCCAGGTAACATCACGTCCTTGAAACCAGGAGCAGGAGGATTCGATTTTACTCGTTCGCAGAGTTCCTCTAACAGCCTCTCGAATCGTTCACGGTCTGTAAACGCTGCAATGTCCCAAGCGGTCATGACCACCGGATTACCAAGTTTATGTTCCTTCGATCGCCCCGGCGCAAATCCGCAGAACAGATTGGCCATGAGCTCGATGGCAAACATCAACCCACCTCCCTTATGCTCTCCAACGGGAATCAGTGTTCCGCCGTCGTAGAAGTCGTTTGGATCTTGCGTCGGATTGCCGTTTTTATCCAACAACGCTCCCGATCTGATCTGTTTGCCGGCCCATTTGGCCTGGCTTACCTTTCCAGCCGCGATAGTCGACGTAGCCATATCGACGAGGATCGGGAAGGGTTTCCCAGGTCTCGGAAAAGACCAGCAAATAGGATTGGTGCCAAACACTCGTTTAGTTCCTCCGTAAGGGGCAACCAGACCTTCGGGACCGGTCCCGGATACAATGATAAATCCCACATTACCTGCAGCAGCTATTATTTCACCATATTCTCCAACGCGTCCAACATGATTTACATTCTCCAATGTCACTGTAGCCACACCCATTTTGTATGCCTGGCTGACCACGGTTTTTGCCCCTAACAATGCTCCAAAGTGCCCGAATCCGTATCTGCAATCGATAGCAGTGATAGCTCCTTCCGTTTTCCGAATCTCAGGCTTGGCTTCTGGAAATAAAACTCCATCCTGTATTTTTTTTACATAAACCGGGGTGAGGATAACACCGTGGGAATCGTGGCCAGTCAGGTTCGATTTTACCAGAGAAGCGGCTAATTTCTGGGCGAGAGTAGCCGGTGTGCCATGACGGACGAAAATTGCCGCAATCGTTTCCTCGAGTTCGGTTGGATTTATTATGGGCATTTTTTGTAGGAGGGGGTTTATCCCCCGATTGCACTGGGGCTCTGGTATCGCGGGATAAACCCGCTACTCCTACAGTTGAAAGCGCGGTTAATCATAACTCCACATGCTTACCTGTTTTACTGCTTTCCATAATGGCTCGTATAAACCGCA
>JAQBYJ010000092.1 GCA_027622555.1 Verrucomicrobiota bacterium | reverse complement strand
GCGTACCCGGCTATTCGTCACTCAGACATGGAAGGAGGAATCCCGTTTATGCAATATTGGCAATATACTATACATTTTGCATAAAATAGAAAATTAGATTTTCAACCACCCGCTTCGCTGAAGGACACGAAGAGTACGACGTCCAGAGAAAGATTCTTAGTTCTATATTCTTCGTGGTCTTCGTACTACTATCCATAAAAATCTTGTTTTTTATGCAACGTTTTCAAATTCCAATTCATCACCGCGGAAAACTGAAAGCAGGCTCCCTTTGAAAAAAATGACCGAACAAACCCTTCAGGGTATCGGACCGCTCAGGCTACGCTGAAAGCTTCGACCCGACACAGTCGGCGATCAGTCCCTACCTCATGATTCGTGTCACCTGTCCATTCGTGGTTAAGGAATCATTACAATATCTGTACCTATCTGAGCAATCTGTGGTTAGGTTAAGCTTTGGTTGCGGCTTTGCTGCCCTAAGCACTTCGTGGTTAAATCATTCATTAGGGGCTTCCCCGCTTGGCTGTGCCTGTTCGGTGGAGGCGCGGGCTGCCTGTTTCAGATCCCGGTCCGTCAAATAGTTGTCGATGTAGCCACGGAAACCAGGAACAAATGATCCCTTACGATCGTTCCACATTTCCCGGATACTCGGGTGTAACAACCTGCCCGTAAAAGGGCCGAGAGCCGACAGAAGCCTCTCTTCATTAATTGCACCCAATTCAAACTGGTAGTAAGCCAGATCTCCGTGCCTGGTAAGCATCCAGACAAATTGGTCTATTTGGCTTTTTTCAATGGCAGTAAGCTCCGCACGCTTTTCAAACTTATACCAGACTTCAGCAAATTGAGGATTTTCAATGTGCAAGGTATTCATGCCTGAAATCTGACTCATCAGATCCTGGTAGGCGGCCATTTGAACCGCCCGTGCATTGAGGGCGGTCTGTTCGGTATTCTGGCGAATCTCGATCAGGAGGAAGATGAGTGTGATCACCACCGCGAGGGCGGAAATGATTTCAATGGCGGCCTGAAGCTTGGCTGATTTGTTCATAGAGGAATGCAGGTTGAAGCGTAAGTGAAACCGGAGACATCCATTGGCTATGGTTTTTAATCATTTGAATCAAGAAGGAAGTCGAAAGTTGAAATACATCGTTCTCGGGTCGGCCGCTGCATAATGCCACGGCTCGGCAGCCGAGCCACCAGATGCCACCTGGCAGTCTGCACAGCAAGGAGAACAAAGGAAAAAGATGACAAGATTCAAATTGCGGGGTAAATCCCTGACGGCGGTTGTTGTTCGCTTCGCTGTCGCCTTCGGCTCGGTATGGCAAAACCGCCCTACCTAAGTTAGACAAGTCCAGGGAAGGGACCGATCGCCGACTGTGTCGGGTCGAAGCTTTCAGCGTAGCCTGAGCGGTCCGCTTCAGATGAGTCTGAACAAAAAGAGGATAAAATACCTCGGACCTCCCCGCGGAAAGAATCACGTGAGGACGCGCTTGACGGAATCAATTGTTTTCCTACGATTTTGGCTTATTCAGGATTACCCCCATATTCTCTATGCCTTCTGATCAGCTCACCACTCCCACATCCCGTTTTCCAAAAACAATGCGTCGGGACACCTGGTGGCGAACACCGGTGCTTGTTTTTCTAGGTCTTTCTTCCTTTATCGTCTATTCGACCTGGGCCGCATTTCAAGGTGCGCACTACACCTTTGGTCCGTATCTTTCGCCCTTTTACTCGCCTGAATTATTTGGCACCACCGCCCACGCATGGTTTGGGACGAGGCCGGGATTCTGGCCCGACTGGCTGCCCTTCTCACCGGCATTTCTGATCCTTTGGGGCCCTGCCGGATTCAGGCTAACTTGTTACTATTATCGAGGCGCTTACTATAAGGCGTTTTGGGCTGACCCTCCATCGTGTGCCGTAACCGAGCCGCGCAAAAAGTACCGGGGTGAAAACTCCTTCCCGCTTATTATCCAGAACGTCCACCGTTACATGCTTTATGTTGCGATGGTTTTTATGGTGTTCCTTTCCTGGGACGCGATTAAAGGGTTCATCTTCGATGGCAGTTTCGGGATCGGAGTGGGCTCGCTGGTTCTGACGGTCAACGTCATTATGCTAGGCGGTTATACCTTCGGCTGCCATTCTCTGAGACACCTTGTCGGCGGCGCGCTGGACCAGATGTCAAAATCGCCGCAAAGGCAATGCGCCTGGAAAGGCGTAACCTGCCTAAACCAAAAACACCAGATGTGGGCCTGGATGAGCCTGTTCTGGGTCGGCTTCACTGATGTATACGTTCGCCTGTGCTCGATGGGCATTTGGACGGACTTTCGAATTTTTTAATTATGACTGAGCATGAAGTAATCGAGCATGACGTGCTCATCATTGGCGCCGGCGGTGCAGGATTGCGCGCGGCGATTGAAGCATCGGGTTCCGGAGCGAACGTCGGATTGGTTTGCAAATCATTGTTGGGGAAAGCGCACACAGTAATGGCCGAAGGCGGGATCGCCGCGGCATTGGCGAATGTTGACGATCGCGATAATTGGAAGGTGCATTTTTCCGATACCATGCGTGGAGGTCAGTACATCAACAACTGGCGCATGGCGGAGATACATGCCAAGGAAGCGCCTGACCGTGTTCGCGAACTTGAATCCTGGGGTGCGGTGTTCGACCGGACGAAGGAGGGACGAATTCTGCAACGCAATTTTGGTGGCCACAAGTACCCGCGCCTGGCCCACGTGGGAGACCGCACGGGTCTGGAGATGATTCGGACTTTACAGGACCACGGCATCCACCAGGGCATTGACGTTCATATGGAAGTTACGGTGGTCCACTTGCTCAAGGATGGCAACCGGGTCTGTGGTGCAGTGGCCTACGACCGCGAGCGCGGACGGTTTAAAGTTTTCCACGCCAAGGCAATCGTACTCGCCACCGGCGGCATCGGGCGAGCATTCAAGATAACCAGCAACAGTTGGGAATATACCGGCGATGGTCACTCGTTGGCTTATCACGCCGGCGCTGACCTGGTCGATATGGAGTTTATCCAGTTTCATCCCACAGGCATGGTTTGGCCGCCCAGTGTGCGCGGAATTCTTGTGACTGAAGGCGTACGTGGTGAGGGCGGAATCCTGACCAACAGTGAAGGTAAACGGTTCATGTTCGGTGATATTCCGGACAACTATAAAGCACAGACAGCCGCCGATCCGGAGGAAGGCTGGCGGTACGTGTTGGGTGACAAGGATGCCAATCGGCCACCGGAGTTGCTTACGCGTGACCACGTGGCTCGCTGTATCGTCAGGGAAATTAAAGAAGGCCGCGGCAGTCCACACGGAGGAGTGTATCTCGATATTGCATGGATCAAGGAGAAAATCGGCAATGCGGAGGAGCACATCAAAAAGAAGCTGCCGAGCATGTATCATCAATTTAAACAGCTGGCCAATATTGACATCACCAAAGAGCCGATGGAAGTAGGTCCCACTACCCACTATATGATGGGTGGTGTTCGCGTCGAAGGCGATTCGCAGATGTCGTCGGTTCCCGGTTTGTTCGCCTGTGGCGAATGTGGCGCGGGTATAAATGGTGCTAACCGTCTGGGCGGCAATTCGCTTTCTGATTTATTGGTATTGGGAAAACGGGCTGGCGAGTACGCCGCAAAGTTTGCCAATGACCATGGCGCCACGCAGATCGATAAGGAAGAGATCGATGCAGCCAAACGGGAAGCCCTGGCCCCGTTTGATCGTCAGACCGACGACGCCGTGGGAGCATACCAAATTCAGTATTCGCTCCAGGATACTATGCAAAGCCTTGTGGGCATCGTCCGCAAAGGGGACGAAATGGAACAGGCGCTTGAGGAGATCGATAAACTAAAAAAACAGGCTGCAGTGGTCGGAGTGATTGGCAATCGAGAATACAATCCGGGATGGCACACTGCGCTTGATTTGAAAAACCTTCTCACGGTTTCTGAAGCAGTTACGCTTTCGGCAATCGCACGTAAAGAAAGTCGCGGTGCACAATTTCGCGACGATTATCCTGAAAAGAGCGAAGAGTGGGCAAAGTACAACAACATCATTCGACGTGGACCCGACGGTAGTATGCAAATCGACCGGGCTCAGATTCCCGAAATGCCGACCGAGCTGCAGGAAATTATCAAGGAGATGGGCTAACCGATACCGATCATGGCAACAGCAAAATTCAAAATCTGGAGAGGCAATACGGACGGCGGCGAGTTTAAGGAATACTCGACCGAGGTCAGCGAAGGTATGGTTCTGCTTGATGCCGTTCACCAGATTCAGGCCGAAAGTGCCAATGACCTGGCCTGTCGATGGAACTGTAAAGCTGGCAAGTGTGGTTCGTGCTCAGCAGAGATTAACGGCCGCCCCAAATTGATGTGCATGACAAGGCTCGATGATTTACCTATCGAACAAGGCACGACGGTCGAACCCATGAAAACCTTTCCGTTGATCAGAGACCTGACGACTGACGTTTCCTGGAACTACCGCGTTAAGAAGAACATTAAAAAATTCAATCCACGCAAACCGGACAACGAAGATGGATCCTGGACCATGTACCAGGAGGACATCGACAGGGTTCAGGAATTTCGTAAATGCATCGAGTGTTTCCTGTGTCAGGATGTCTGCCATGTTCTGCGCGAGCATCATTTGCACGATGAATTCATTGGCCCGCGCGCACTGGTATACACGGCCGCGTTAGAGATGCATCCGCTCGATACCGAGGACCGGCTTGAAGATTTGAAAAAAGCGGAAGGGATCGGTTTATGCAACATCACCAAGTGCTGCACCCATGTATGCCCGGAGGAAATTAAAATCACCGACAACGCAATCATTCCACTCAAAGAGCGCGTCGTAGATCGATTCTACGACCCCGTCCTCAGTCTCCTGAGCAAGTTGTTTGGATCAAAATAGGAGTCATCATGGACCAATTTAAACCGCTGGAAAAGCTTGCGATACCTTCGGCCATAGAAAAGGCCAAGCACTACCGTCTTCTCAATGAAGCCAGTGCCGCAGAGAGCATCTGCCGTGACATTCTTCGTGTTGAGCCGGACAATCAGAAAGTCCTGGTCATTTTGGTACTGGCGATGTGCGACCAATTCGGCACCGGCTACAAAGTTGCGCCTGGAACAGTACTAGAAATTATTGGGCGGCTGGAGAATGAATACGAAAGAGTTTATTACACGGGAATTTCTCATGAAAGGAACGGGATGGCGTATTTGAGAAGTGGTTCTCCAGGTGCACGATTCATGGCCTACGATTGCTTCTGTGATGCATTGGAATGGTACGAGAAGGCGGAAAAACTTTCACCAGAGCACAACAACGATTCGGTGTTGCGTTGGAACACCTGCACCCGGCTCATCGAACGCAATCGCCTTGAGCCAATGCCCGGAGAAGGGCGCGAGCCGTTCTTGGAATAACCACTGTAATTGCCGGGACTATTTAAGTTCGTAAGCCAAAGGGCAGCCGCAATTGAATTGCGCTCAAGCCAAACGATCGCCCACGTACAACATATAAGCAGCGCGCTTGGCACGTTCGTGAACTTTTGCAGGAACGGCTGTTACTTTGAAACCGACGGATCGTAAGCGAGGTTCAAATTGAGGCTCAGGACTTGCCGACCAGAACACAACGCGTCCCTTTGGTTTCAAGGCATCCCGAATCGCACGCAGTCCGTTATTTGAATACAAAGAGTAATTGTTTTTAACCACCAAAGCAACAGGTCCGTTATCCACATCGAGCATCACCGCATGGTAGGTTCCTGGTTTCGCTTTTCGGATCAGCTTGCTTGCATTTCCTATACGAATCTCGACCCGCGGATCATCGACCAAGGCACCGTTTAGGGTCTGCATATACGTTCGATTCCATTCCTCCATCTGCGGCAGCAACTCCGCTACTTCAACGATTGTTTTTTCGCTGGAAAATTTTAACGCAGTCCGAAGCGTACATCCAAGCCCGAGACCACCGATTAGCACACGCGACTCAGCCTCACGATCCAGCCGTTCAACTCCCAACTGCCCCAAGAGCTCCTCCGAAGTACTGGCGCGCGAATGCATAATCTCGGCACCATTCAGGCTTATTGAGAAATCACCATCATGCTCAAAGAGTGACATGATTCCCCCATCCGGTGTTTTTGTTTCTGCCAGTTTGAGGTGTGGTTTCATGGAGGAACAGCCCTCTGATTATCTCAATCAATTGCAAACTAATTAGTAATTTTCAGGCCTTAAGACAGATGGATATTTTTGAGAATATACTATTTGATCGACGACCAAAGCGTAAGGGTAACCACCGCATTTGCGAAAGCAGTAGGCCCTAACTCTTAAGCAGGGTCATTCTGGATTACAATTTCGCTTGCTGCAAATCTTCACTCCTCTTCGCGCACCCGGAAAAAAGCCTGTCCTTCCGAAAGAATAAAGTCGTGTGATAAGTGAGTCGTACTGCCTTGAGCGGGAATAGCGCTTAAGAAATCCGACCATTCCGGAAACCGGGTTGAAATATCCAAGGCATACGTTTTCCCCGGCTGGGAAACCCAATCAAAATTTAAAACACCCGTCGCAGTATCGAAAGAGAAACCAATAAGCGACAAGGGATCACCGGATGAAACGAGCGGCGTGAGGTCGAAGGTTTGTTTATCGAAATAAGCGAGCCGGTTTGGAATGGTTTGCGAAATCGTTTCGGCCAAAGCCTGAGAGATCCGGTCTGACCTATGACGCAGCGCAAGATAAAGCAGGAATGTCTCAGCTACATCTTCGCGCATGGGGTTATCGCGCGCATAGGTGGAAATAAATTCACCGTCGGATATTTGGGCGGCCAGCCATTCAGGTGAGCTGGCGTGCATTGCATCTAATGAAGTATGGGACGCTTCGTGAACCAAGGTTTCTTCGAGGATTCCGGAGCTGATGTAATCATCTGCCTGCCCAGTGTGAATAAGGAGACTATTATTACCTCCCCCAAAGGGTTGGAGGCCTTGGTGAATCCATACCTTTTGTACATCCATGCGGAGACTTTTCGGCAGTCGTCCAATCACAGGAGCATATTTTGAGGCCTGGTCCCGAGCAGCAGCGGTATCGCTGAACTCGGGATTGACCTGCATCTCAATGTCCGGTCCATCACTGTAGCTGGCATTGAAAAGATAGGCGTCCAGGGTGACCCAATTATTTAACCGGCGATCAAACATCACCCGACTGCCTTTACCACTATCCGTAAGACTTAAAAACGTGGTTGGGTCAGAGGATGTAATAATATCCGGATCGAGAAATATCGTGCCTGAAAACGGAGGTACGGCTTGAGAACGGAGCGGGACACACACCGGCAGGCCTATCAGGGACATCACCATCCATACAATTCTCCCCTTCGAATGTTTTTGTTTTAGAGCACCTGACATCACAAAAAAAAGAGGGTTTTCGGATAGTTTTTATTTACGGGACAAGCAACCAATAAAAGAAAGTAACGTTCATAACCAGGTTGAAAAAGGAATGGGCAACGATGCTCGGCACCAGCGAGTTGTAACGCAACCTTAGCCAGCTAAAACAGACACTGACCACAAACATCAACATGAACATGAACCAAAGAAAGCCGGAGACCCACAGAATAGTCCAGCCACCAGCCGTTCTATTGATCCCATGGTGAAATAAATGTACTCCAGCAAAGAGAGAGGCATTTACCACGACAGCGCTGGTCCACCCGTGTTTCTCCTGAACGGATTGGTGGATCAGTCCACGGAACAGGATCTCCTCTCCAATGGGAGAAAACAAAACCGCCGGTATGGTAAACATAAGAAACATTTGTTTGGTCGGCATGCCCAGAACCCGCTCATCACTTAAAAAAGAATTTGCAACCGACCGAAACCAATGTTGCTCCGATGAACCATATAGCACGTCGCCCAACACATAACACAACAAGGCCAGAACTGCGCCCATCACCGGAGCCAGAAACATCCAACTCAATCCATGAGGGAGAGACAGACCTATGGCACGTCGTCCTGGACGAGTTAGAAATACCCAGGGCACAAACCACATTAGAAGAAATCCCCCCATGACGAACTTACCATTGAACTCAGGCCCGAAATAGCCGTAGACCCGAAAAAAAGTTAGACTCGAAAAGATAAGTCCAACAAGGAGCAGATGGTTCGAACATAGCTTACGCCACAAAAGGCGTGTTTGAAGTTTCGTTTTCGGTTCAATCATAGTTTCCAATTCCATCCTCAAAATATTTTGTGTACTCATGTCACCATTGTAGGAGCATCCAAGATAAGTAAGGTACCAAAAAAACCCTTGGATTTTTCGAGGTCTTTGCTGGGCATTTTCACATAGTCAACCTGAGGTTGTATTTGCATAACGTTAACAAGGTATAGTCTTGAAATTTGTCGCAGACAAATCTGCGGATAAAAGAATCGATAATCAAAGACTGGAGGGCAACAGCGGATCATCCGATTCGACAAAGTCTTGCAGACACCACCCAATTCCTCTTTTTCAAATCCATGCTTATAAGAGCGCTCACATCTTTCCTGGTATTCATCTTTCTCTGCCTCGGCGCAAGTTGCTCCAAACAAGAGTCCCCGGTAGCGGAATCCACCAAAACCGAGATCGCCCAATCCGAACCCGTTTCAAACGACATTCAATACATCAAGTGGACGCCGAACCTCAACATCCCCGACCCCGTTTCCATAAGTATGGACAACAAGGGACGGGCTTATGTAACCCAGACACAACGGCGAAAGGCACAGGACCTCGACATACGTGAAAACCGCGACTGGGTTCCCGACGATGTGGGCCTGGAATCGGTGGAGGACAAACGGGCATTTTTCAAAACCCAGCTCGCTCCGGAAAAATCTGCGGAGAATGTCGGGCGTGTTCTCGACCACAACGGGGATGGCTCGCACGATTGGCGCGACCTGACTGTGGACAGCGAAGTGATCTATATTGTGGAGGACACCGACAAAGACGGATTCGCGGACAGTTCCAAGGTATTTTATGCTGATTTCAAAACGGAAGTAACCGGCATCGCCGCAGGTGTACTTTGGCACGAAGGGGACGTCTACGCAACCGTAGCTCCTGACGTATGGAAATTGCGCGACACCGATGGGGACGACATCCCCGATCAAAAGGAAGTTTTTGCCCACGGCTTCGGCATGCATATAGCCTATGGTGGGCACGACATGCATGGGCTCATCGTCGGACCTGACGGCAAGATCTATTGGTCGATTGGCGACAAGGGCATCAACGTAATTTCAAAAGAAGGAAAACAGTTTTTCTACCCCAACCAAGGAGGGGTTATGCGGGCCAATCCCGATGGCAGCGACTTCGAAGTGTTTGCCCATGGATTAAGAAATGTCCAGGAGCCAACCTTCGACGCTTACGGGAACTGGTTTGGTGTAGACAACGACTCTGACCAGGAAGGTGAAACCGAACGATTCGTCTACATCGTCGACGGTATGGATGCAGGCTGGCGCAACGACTATCAGTACCGGGCTGGGTTATATAACCCCTGGATGGATGAAGGATTGACTATTCCAAAACACGAAGGGCAAGCCGCCTACTTACTTCCCACCATCCGAAACTACATTGATGGTCCGGCCGGGTTCGTATGGAATCCGGGAACCGCACTCAACGACCGGTACAAGGATTATTTTTTCCTGAACGGAACGCTCAAAGGAGCCCAGTACGCATTCCAGGTAGAGCAGGATGGTGCGTCCTTTAAAATGGTAAACGACCATCAACTGGGAGCAGGAATCCCCCTGGTCGGCCTGACCTGGGGAAATGACGGAGCGCTGTACACCGTCGACTGGGGCGGCGATTATCCGCTCGACCAGATTGGCGCTATTTGGAAGCTCGACACTCCTGGAGCCAACCAAAGCATTCGCCGGGAAGTCCAAATCATCCTGGAGCAAAGCGCGTCTCAAAACAGCCTCGAGGAGCTCAGAAAATTTCTCGCACACGCAGATCAACGGATTCGTTTGAAAGCGCAGTTCGAGCTTGTGAAACGGGGAGAACTGGCGGCTCTTGTTGAGGACACCAACCATGTTCATCAGCTCAAACGTATCCACTCTATTTGGGGACTCGGACAACTTGCTCGTACAGGAGAAAAGGCGGCTGTTACCCGTTTAATTGGTTTGCTGAACGACGACGACCCGGAAATCCAGGTTCAGTCGAGTAAGATGCTGGGCGATCTGAAACCCGGCAGTTTTGATGGAACACTTATAATTCCGCATTTGAGTTCCAATCACTCAAGAGTTCGTTTTCAAGCGGGTATCACGCTGGCCCGCCAGCAGGTGGCTGAGGCATTTGAGGCTATCGTTTCTTTAATAGAGGAAAATAACGGAGAAGACGGTTACCTCAGACATGCAGGCATTCGGGCCCTCGAAGGTATTGGTGGAGCCGATACCCTCATCGACCATCGATCAGAAGAGGTTCGGCTATGCGCGGTGGTGGCTCTTAGAAGACTGAAAAGCCCAAGTGTTGCCACCTTCTTGTCTGACGATTCCGAATGGGTTGTTCTGGAAGCCGCCCGAGCCATTCATGACGATTTTTCAATCGAGGAAGCATTGCCTGTCTTGGGCAAGCAGCTCCTTTCTACCGATAGTAACAAAGAAGCACTGGTGAGACGTTTGATTAACGCCAACTTTCGAATCGGTGGAGTCAATGAAGCTTACCTGGTTGCAGAATATGCAGTCAACAGCTCTCATAGTAGGGCGATGCGCCTGGAAGCTCTGGACGCATTGGCATCCTGGGTAACTCCTCCTCCGCTTGACCGCGTCGATGGACGAAGAAGGTATTATAAATCGCGACCGATTGCAGAAATTTCCCAAGCGATTGCGGGCATGCTTGAAGGATTGGTTGATGAAGATGACCCATTGATAGTCGGGAAAACGGTAGCAGTAGCTAATACGCTCTCGGTAAGACTCAGCCCGATCTCTATGGGGAAGCTATTACAGAACAAGCAGGCTCCCAGCTCTGCACGAGTTGAGGTATTAAAAAGTTTAATGGATCCCAAAACAAATACCTATGCCCTGAACTCAAATGATGAAGGGTTGCGCATGGCGGCGGCGGAGTTTTTGGTACGAACCGACAAAAGGAGCGCATCCGAATATCTGCTTAAGCGCTTGGGAATGTCCCAAGCGGTAAGCGAACAACAGCGAACGTTGGCACTTCTGGCCGAGATTGAGACAGAGGAGGCTGATCAAGCAATTCGGACTCAAGCTCAGCAACTTGCCGCGGGTGGCGTGGCTCCTGAAATTCAATTGGATGTAATTGAAGCAGCGACCAAACGGAACATGACCGCCGAATTGGCTGGTTTCGAAAACAGCCGTCCAGCGGGTTCCAGCACCGCATCATTTATTGAAACCCTCCACGGAGGAAATGCCGAAGCAGGAAAACAGATTTCCAGAAATCATCTGGCGGCACAATGCGTACGCTGCCACAGATTCGGGCGGGAAGACGGAAGCGAGATTGGACCCAACCTGGGCAAAATCAGCCAAACAAAAGACCGCGAATATATCCTGAGAGCTCTGGTCGATCCAAGTGCAGACATCGCTGAGGGCTATGGAATGACGACCGTTACCCTTAAAACAGGCGAAACGATCAGCGCCCAGCTAGGTAAGGAAACCGCCGAAGGAATCGAGCTCATCAAGGCCGATGGAAGCAAACAATTCCTTAAGAGCTCAGAGGTCGCTTCCCGCACCCAACCCATTTCCTCCATGCCTCCTATCACTTATCTGCTAAGTAAACGCGAACTGCGCGACGTGGTGGAGTATTTGAGTGGCTTGAAGTAAAACATCACCCCAGCTCTTCCTTCACCGCCTTGAAGGCCTCAAGCGCTTTTTCCAAATCCTCCCGGCTGTGGGCAGCGGAAATCTGCGTTCGGATACGCGCCTTGCCTTGAGGCACCACGGGATAGGAAAAGCCGATGACGTAAATCCCCTTCTTCAACATGGCATCGGCAAAGCGTGTAGCAAGAGCAGCATCGCCCAACATAACGGGGGTGATGGGATGGGTTCCTGGCAATATATCGAATCCAAGCTTGGCCATTTCACTCCGAAAGTAAGCGGTATTTGCTTCCAGCTTGTCGCGCAGCTCAGTCGATTCCGACAACAACTCCAACACTTTTAAAGAACCTCCGGCGATGGCGGGAGCCAGAGTATTGGAAAACAGATAGGGCCGTGATCTTTGCCGAAGGAGATCGATAATGGATTTTCGCCCGCTGGTATAACCGCCGCTGGCTCCACCCAGGGCCTTGCCCAGGGTTCCGGTCAAAATGTCCACCCTATCCATAACCCCGCAATGTTCGTGGGTCCCACGTCCGGTCTTACCCATGAAGCCGACCGAATGCGAGTCATCGACCATCACCAGGGCATCGTATTTTTCGGCCAGGTCACAGATGTCGTTCAAACGGGCAATATAACCATCCATGGAGAAAACACCGTCGGTGGCAATCAGACGATACCGTGCACCGGAGGCTTCTTTGAGCTTTGACTCCAGGTCTTCCATATCACCATTTCGATAACGATACCGCGCAGCTTTACATAAACGGACTCCATCAATGATGGACGCATGGTTAAGTTCATCACTGATCACCGCATCTTCCGAACCGAGCAGGGTTTCGAAGAGTCCGCCATTGGCATCAAAACACGACGAATAAAGTATGGTATCTTCTGTCCCGAGAAATAGGCTAAGGGCTTCCTCCAGTTGTTTATGCACACCTTGAGTGCCACAAATAAAACGGACGCTGGCCAAACCGTAGCCCCATTGATCAATAGCCTGCTTGGCAGCTTCAATCACGGTTGGATGTTTGGCGAGCCCCAGGTAATTGTTCGCACAGAAATTGAGCACCGGCTCTCCATCCGCCACTCGAATCACAGCACCTTGAGGCGTCATGATAACACGTTCATCCTTGAAGGTACCAGCATCGCGAATACCGGACAATTGTTGTTCAATATATTTCTGAAAGGATGGAGTCATGACCGAATATTCTTAAAATTATTTAACTACGAAAAACTATTCCCAATTTAATATCACCTTCCCCGATCTCCCCGAGTTCATGACCTCAAAACCTTTTTCAAACTCGGTGTAATGAAAGCGGTGAGTGATAATCTCTTCGATATCCAGGCCACTCTGTAACATGACAGTCATTTTATACCAGGTTTCGTACATCTCCCGACCATAGATGCCGTGAATGGTTAGCATGTTGAATACGACCGTATTCCAGTCGATGGCAAAAGGTTTGGATGGTATGCCCAGCATGGCGATTTTTCCGCCGTGACACATATTCGCCAGCATATCCTGGAAGGCCCCGGGATTACCGGACATCTCAAGCCCGATATCAAAGCCCTCCACCATCCCCAAGTGCTCCTGAACTTCCTTCAAATTACGTTTTTTAACATTTACCGCCATGGTGACTCCCATCTTCCGGGCCAGATCCAGGCGGTATTCATTGACGTCGGTAATTACCACATAGCGTGCCCCGGCATGCTTGGCGATAACTGCCGCCATGATACCTATCGGACCGGCACCGGTCACCAGCACATCCTCTCCCAGAACCGGATACACCAAAGCCGTGTGCGCCGCATTACCAAATGGATCGAAGATGGCGGCCACTTCCGGGTTTACCCCATCGCGATGATGCCAGACATTGGTCATCGGCAAAACGATATACTCGGCAAATGCTCCGGGCCGGTTCACACCGATCCCTTCCGTTTCGGCACAAAGGTGACGACGCCCCGCCAGACAGTTGCGGCAACGTCCGCAAACGACATGGCCTTCGCCGCTGACAATCTCCCCTGGATGGAAGTCAGTCACATTGGCCCCTGTCTCAACCACTTCTCCCACAAATTCGTGACCAATTACCATGGGAACCGGAATCGTCTTTGCTGCCCAGGCATCCCAATTATAAATATGCAGGTCCGTACCGCAGATGCCGGTTTTTTGGACCTTGATCAAAACATCGTTTAAGCCGTGCTTGGGAGGTTCCACTTCCTCTAACCATAACCCAGGACCGGATTCTTTTTTAACTAAAGCTTTCATTTTTTCTGCTTGAAGTACTCAAAAGGCATTCCACTATACAGGAATTGATGTATCGTATAGTGGATCCTTGATTCCGTTATGCAAGAAATTTTTCCATTATAATGAAAAAGAAAATCTCCCCCAAAACGTCCGCTTCCCAAGCACCACATCCTGCTGAATCCATCAACAGCCACCTGGGTGCCCGGGTTAAGCAATTGCGCTCCGACAAGAACTGGTCCCTGGAGATGCTGGCCAGCAGCAGCGGTGTCAGCCGCAGCATGCTCAGCCAGATCGAACGCGAGCAGGCCAACCCCACCCTGGCCGTGACCCTGCGAATTGCCCACGCCTTCGGCATGGACCTGGGCGAGCTGGTCAGGGAACCCAATGCCTCTTCGTCACTGCGGGTAATCCGGGCTGATGACCGCACCTTTCACTACCGCTCGGACAAGAATTGCAAGATCCGCACCCTCTCCCCGCTCAATCTGGAAAAGGACGTGGAGTTCTATGAAGTTCAGCTTAAACGGGGCGGATCCCTGCGAAGCCAGGCTCATTTTGAAGGCACGCGGGAGTTTCTTACCGTCGAACAGGGACAAGTCCGCGTGGAATCCGGTGATGATAGCGACATTCTGGAGAAGGGAGACTCGGCCAACTACCGGGCTGACGTTCCCCATGCCATTGTAAATTCCGGTCGAGGAGGAGCAATCCTCTTCCTCGTTGTCATCTACGCTTGATTAGTAGGAACGGGATTGTCTAAGGTCCCAGCATGACCCCAATATCTACCCACTCAAAGAATACCCCGGATGTAATGACCCGCCGCGAAGCGCTTAAAATTCTAGGTATCGGAGCAGCCAGTTATTCACTCAGCGGATGTACCACCATACATCAGAGTTATGTTAAAAACGAGACGATCAACATAGGCCTCATCGGATGTGGGGGCCGGATGCGCGGTGCTCTGGTAAAAGGTCTCAGCAACATTCCAGGAAAAAATATCGTGGCAGTTTGCGACGTGTATGACGATTTTCTAAATTCGGCCCACGTGTTGGTTGGCGGACGAGACCGTGAGGTTCAGAAAACAAGGTATTACGAGGAGGTACTGGATAGAAAAGATATAGACGCTGTCATAGTCGCGACACCGGATCATTGGCATGTCCCGATTACAATTGATGCCGTAGAAGCAGGTAAGCACGTCTACGTCGAAAAACCGGTAACTCATAATCTTGAGGAAGGCCAACAATTGATCGAAGCGGTGAGAAGGTCAGGAAAGAAAGTTCAGGTTGGGGCACAGCAGCGCACCATGCCGCATTTGGTAGTGCTCAAGCAAAAACTCGATTCCGGCGAGATAAACCTCGGGAAGGTAACCCGCGTGCACATGCAATGGTGTCGCAATACTGGACCGTACGAGGGAGACCCTTCCTATCGTATCACCGAGGACCAGGTAGACTGGAAACGCTTTCTTGGAAACGCACCGGATCAACCCTTCGACGCACTACGAATGCGGAACTGGCGTTGGATCTGGGATTTTGGAAATGGTCCCTTGGGAGATCTCATGGTACACTGGCTTGACGCCACCAACTGGCTGCTCGATTTACCACTACCCGGTCAGGTAATTATGTCGGGAGGAAAGTACCACCGAAAAGGCAGAATGGAAACGCCCGACATCACCAATTGCATTATGGAATTCCCCGATCTTGACCTGCAGATGGATTACGTCAGTTCATGGAGCAACAATTACCTTAAAGCGTGTACCATTATTATGGGCACAGACGCTACCGTCTACTTCGATCGCAATCGCTATGAAGTAACGCCACAAAGAGGCGGCAACGATCCCTTGGCTCGGATAAGCGAATCCATGATTGCCAGCAAAGGACCACGCGGCACCGATCACGCAGCAGGTTTCAATGCCGAAACCTTCCACTTGAGCGATTGGTTTGAATCCATCCGGGACAATCGCGACCCCGTCGACAATGTCGAAGCTGGTGTTCAGGCCGCAGCCGTTTGCCACTTCGGAAATATTTCCTACAGAGAAAAACGCTTTTTTCAGGTGTAAATAGGAGACCATTAAATGATAAGCAGATTTTTAAACTCTATGACTGTAGGAGCTACCTTGGTTGCGAAACGTAACGCCAACGAATCGCGACCAAGGTCGCTCCTACATTTTATCGCAGGTGTTGCGGTTCTCCTGAACATTTCATGCCTGTCCTCTACATCCGCTGAAGATCGCCCTCCTGCGGTGAGCCCGTCGAAGCCGAACATCCTCATCATCATGTCGGACGACATGGGATTCTCGGATCCCGGATTTCAAGGCAGCGAAATCGAGACTCCAAACCTCGACAAGCTGGCCAACAACGGACTGACCTTTACCAACTTCTACAATTGCGCCCGTTGCGGTCCGACACGTGCCAGTATTTCCACCGGACTTTATAGCCACCAGGTAGGTTGTTACGAACTGGAACCCGTTGAACCGGGCAACAATGTCTACATTTCGGAAGTTCTGGGTGACCAGGGATACAGTACCTACATGTCTGGAAAATGGCATCTGGGAAACACAAAGGACAAGCTCCCCCCCGCCCGCGGTTTTAATCACTCCTACGCCTACCAGGGTTGCTGTGGCAGCTTCTGGGATCCGGAGATTTACATTCTGGAATCGCCGGATGTGAAACCCATTCATTATGGACCAGAAGAGTTTCATGCGACCGATGCCACCACGGATTATGCGGTCAAGTTTCTGCAGCACCATCAAAAGAACGAGGCCGACAATCCCTTCTTTCTCT
This sequence comes from Verrucomicrobiota bacterium, assembly GCA_027622555.1. NCBI lineage: Bacteria > Pseudomonadati > Verrucomicrobiota > Verrucomicrobiota bacterium. The sequence continues at coordinate 4,902 of JAQBYJ010000092.1, read as the reverse complement.
ACCTGGCTTACCAGGCACCGCATTTTCCGCTGCATGCCCCCAAAGAACTGATCGACAAATATCTGCCCCTCTATGAAAAAGGCTGGGACAAAATCCGACGCGATCGCTGGAATAAGATGCGGCAACTCGGCCTGTTTACCGATGTCGACGAATTGCCACCCACCTCCGATGCCCCACCCTGGCATGATGAATTCGCCAACCCCGTTCCATTGCAAAAATGGGACGACCTGAGCGACACCCAACGCCACGACCAGGCCAGACGCATGGCTATTTTTGCCGCCATGATGACTCAAATGGATCAGGGAATCGGAAAAGTCATTCAGCAACTTAAAGATAACGGGCAATTTGAAAACACCCTGATATTTTTCCTCTCCGACAACGGAGCCAATTACGAGGGAGGCCCCTTTGGCTCAGACGGACCTTTCAAAGGAGCTGAACTGGATACCATGGGACAAAAGGGAACCAACCACCACACAGGAGCTCATTGGGCCGGGGTGAGCAATACACCGTTCAAATTATACAAGCACTTCAACCATGAAGGAGGCATCAACACGCCCATGGTCGTCCACTGGCCAAAAGGCCTGAAGCGGAAAGGTGAACGTGAGACCCAGCGAAGCCACGTGATTGACATCATGGCCACTGTGATGGATGTCACCGGTTCCAGTTATCCGGCAAAACGGCTGGGCCATGACATTCTTCCCATGGAAGGTACAACCCTGATGCCGGCCCTGCGCGGCGGACGTCTGGCCGACCGGGTGATTTGTTTCGAACACGAAGCCAACCGCGCGATCTTCAAAGGCAAATACAAGCTGGTATCCAAAAACTTCACCTCCACTGACGGACAGACTCATCACGATTGGGAACTCTACGATATCGATAGCGACCCTCTGGAGTTGAACAACATTGCCTCCGACCACTACTACGACCTGGTTATCCCCATGGCCCGGGAGTGGCACGCCTGGGCCACCCGTACGGATGGCATAGTAGGTTACGAACGTTGGATGCTGAAACTTCAGTATTATTGGCGGACAGGGTTGAGAACCTACTTGAACGACTCGTTTTAGGTTGTCCCAAACGAAATGGCACTTTCGAATCAAACTGTAGGAGCAAACTTGTTCGCGACTCGGATGCCTGCTTACGTTCGGGTCGCGAACAAGTTTGCTCCTACAGTTGACGTATCCAAATTGCCATCTTTCCATTCTCATCACTTTAATATGAATCGATTTCCTTCATTTTCTAAATACACATGGGGACTTATCCTCGCAGGCTCGTTCATATTCTCCGGCTGCAAACCGACCGACACGGAATCATCGTCGAGCACTTACCCAACGAAGACCATCACCGTGATCTGTCCCTGGGCGGCGGGAGGCGGTACCGATCGCTTATCCCGGTTTATGGCCGATCAATTACAAAACGAGTTGGGGAAACCGGGAGTTGTTGTCAACCGAACGGGTGGTAGCGGTGCGGTCGGTCATTCAGCAGGTGCGTTGGCAAAACCGGACGGCCATACCATCACCATGATTACCTTCGAGCTCAGCACCATGCACTGGATGGGGATCTCCGATCTCACCTGGGAGAACTTTGAACCAATCCTACAAATGAACGCAGATGCCGCAGCCATCATCGTCCGGGCTGATGCCCCTTGGAAATCGATTAAGGAGTTCATGGAGGCCGCAAAGTCTCACCCGGGGAAGTTAACGATGTCGGGAACCTCGACAGGTGGGGCCTGGGACCTGGCACGAGCTGGATTTCAACTGGCAGCAGGGATGGCTGTGTCCGATGTTCGATGGATTCCGGCAAAAGGAGCAGCACCCTCCATCGTAGAACTTCTGGGCGGACACATTGATGCAATTTGCTGCAGTGTACCGGAAGCGATTTCCCAAATTGAAGCCGGTCAATTGAGAACCCTCGCAGTCATGTCTCCCGAACGACTTACCGACTACCCGGATATGCCCACTTTGAAAGAATCGGATGTGGATTGGGTGGCAGTAGGCTGGAGAGGATTGGGTATGCCCAAGGGGACTCCGGAATTCATTTTGAAAACGGTCAGAGAAGCTTGTGAACGAATCTTAGCGTCACCTGAGTTCACCTCATTCATGAAAAAGAACGGGTTTTCTACCGAGATTCGTAGCGGAGACGCATTCGCCAGGTTCCTCGAAGAACAAGACAGGCAATGGAAAACGGTGATTGAAGCGGCTGGGTATGCAAAATAAACAAGTCTTGAAAAAGGACGGCGACGTTTGGCTGGGTACCGTTCTGTTGGGTACATCGCTTCTGATACTATTTCTCACGAGGTCGGTTCATTCCATTGGCCTGGGCGATAATTTCGATCCTGGCCCCAAGGCATTCCCAATGGGACTATCCATGCTTCTGCTCATTGGAGGACTCATTGAACTCTATAAAACCCGAGGAACCCCATCAACAACGGAAGCTCCCAAAACAGAGACCAGGGCAAAAACCGTTTTACAGCTTATGGGCTTATTCGTGATCTATGTCATTCTTATCCCTTGGTTTGGATTTTCAATAAGTTCACTTGTCATGGCAACTTTCATGATGGTGCTTCTGGACAATTCATGGAAGCTTTCACTGATCGTATCTATAATCCTGATAGCTGTCATATATTGTCTCTTCGTTCTCCTGTTTAAAGTACCGTTGCCAGGAGGGGTTTTTGGAATGCCGTTTTGATAAGATGAAAATAAATCTTGAGACAGTGGTTTTATCAAATTGTAGGAGTAGCTTTAGCTGCGATCCCTGGGCACGCCAAGCCCCAGCTTGGCCTCTGTTTACTCGAATCGCAGCTAAAGCAGCTACTCCCTACATTCTGGTACGAATTACTATCGCGCTCCTACAATTTATGACTCTTAACACTGACACCTGACACCTTCCTCTTTCCAGCTCAACCATGCTTTCCGACCTCATTCAAATCCACGTTTTGCTTCCCTGGCTATTGGGGATGCTGTTTGGGATTTTTGTGGGAGCTACTCCGGGATTAACTGCGACTATGGCCGTAGCGCTCATTGTTCCGGTTAGTTTTTATATGCCCGATCCCAATACGGGCCTGGCAATGATCATTGGCGTCAGCTTCACCGCCATTTTTGCTGGAGACATCCCGGCAACCTACCTGCGCATTCCCGGGACACCCGCTTCCGCAGCTGCCACATTGGACGGCCATCAACTGGCAAAACAGGGAAAAGGAAAGTTCGCCCTGTTAATTGATTTATTTTGCTCCAGCCTGGGTGGACTGGTCGGTGTAGGCTTACTAATATTGATTGCGCCGCAGCTCGCGCGATTCGCCTTACGTTTTTCCAACTTCGAGTATTTCTGGTTAGCCATTTTCGGATTGAGCATGAGCGCGGTGGTAAGTGCGGGTAATACACGCCGTGGATTATTAGCTGCCATATTTGGAATGTTACTCGCAACCGTAGGCCTCGATGTCGTAAGTGGGGCTCAGCGTTTCACGTTTGGCAATCCAGACCTCATGGGTGGCCTGGGATTCATTCCGGTGATGATCGGTTTGTTTGGCGTATCCGAAGTAATTCGGAGCGTGCTGGCGGGTTTTAAGAAAGAAGAAGCCCCTACGGAAACTTCCGAACAAGACAATTCACCCATTGAAGCGCTCAAGGCTATCTGGAAACACAAACTCACGGTCGTTAAGTCTTCAATCTCAGGAACAGTTATAGGAGCACTTCCCGGAGCTGGTGCCGATATTGCTGCCTGGGCAGCTTATGGCCTGGAGCAACGAACTTCCAAAGAGGGTGCAAATTTCGGGAAAGGCGAAATTGCCGGAGTGATCGCACCGACCAGCGCGAACAACGCTGCGGTAAGTGGGGCATGGATCCCCGCGCTCGTTTTTGGAATTCCTGGCGATGCCGTCACGGCGATCGTGCTGGGTGCATTGATGATGTACGAAATAAAACCGGGGCCACTGATATTCCAACAAAATCCAGAACAGGTTCACTCTATTTTTCTTATCGCCCTGCTAACCCAGTTTCTACTCATCCCCTGTGGCTACCTTGGAATCAAAACCTTTGGGTGGCTCCTTCGCCTCCCCCGGAGCATGATCATGGTAGCAGTTCTTGTTTTCTCTGTAGTCGGCTCTTTTTCGCTGCGTAATAGTATTTTTGATGTTTATGTCATGGCAGCCTTTGGACTTGTAGGTTATTTCCTGGAGGCCAAACGGGTTCCACTGGCACCTCTGATCCTCGGACTGATTCTTGGTCCTATGGTCGAAGAGAACTTTCGGACGGGTCTTATCAAAACAGAAGGCAGCCTCTTGCCCTTCTTAAACCGCCCGATATGCGCTGTACTGATATTGCTCCTCCTTCTAGCCTTTTTGGGTCCCTCGCTCTACCGAATCATGCGACCCAATTATTCGAAATAGCGGGGTAGCAGCGACATCCTAATTGCTGTAATAGGCAGAATCAGTCATGAAATTACACTTATTTTGAACAAATTAAAAAATTTTGACACACCCTGCTTCTTTTGATCTAGTCCGTCCCGAACAAACACCCAAGCCTGGTTGATTAGCTTATCAAGCAGAGATCTTCTTCAACTAAACTTCAATTTCCGCAAATTCTAGTAAATACCTTTCGATTAATTCTTTGTTTCCTTTCAGACTGGGTGATTTGATCACAAATCGATCTGATATTTGCAAAGAAAAGTGATACACGTATATGCACTCACAATCTTAACTATGGGGCGCAAACGAAGTCAAAATACCCGTTCTTTATAAATAACTCATTTAGTAACTGATAACCTAATTACTATATTCTATGAATAAACTACTACTACTACTATGGGCCAAGCTGTATTTGCTTGGTTTAATACTGATCAATCTTTAGGATAGACTACACTCCTGTTATATGCCACAGTGTATGAATGATAAAAATAGACGGTCGTAAA